>DAHXJB010000181.1:0-11069 GCA_027372455.1 Chloroflexota bacterium
TTCGGAAAGAAAACGAGATCTACGCTCAGCCTTCTCCAGTTCTCGAAGTTTCTCCCTAAGCCGTTCGTCGGTCTGCTCGTAGAGTTGCGCGTTCTCTATGGCAAGGCCCAATTGGTATCCAATCGCCGTCAAGAGATCCACATCACGCGGTGCAAAACTCCTGTCCGCCCGACTGACGACGGCAATCGTTCCCAATCGCCTCCCCTTGCTGACTATGGCAGCGCAGGTGCAGGCTCCGAGGGGTGCCATCCGCCACATCGACGCCTCTCGAGCCCGCACGAACTTCGAATCTTCTGTGGAAGAAGGTACGGACAGATCCCACGGCGGGGCCACCTCGGTGGACAGGTGCATCGGATGATAGTGGCATTCCTTCACGGCGTCGGAAGGCAGCCCCTTCCATACGGACAATCTCATCCGCTCGGTTCCATCAACCAGCAGGAATATGGCGCCGGCCTCTGCATTCATGACCGCCATTACCTTTTCGATAGCGGATTCGAGGATCTCGTCAGGCTTCAGGCTACTGCTCAACGCCACAGCTATATCGTCGAGGGCATCCAACTCTCGGTTTCGAGCATCCAGTTCACCAACGGTTCGCTCCAGACTGTTCTTCGCCTCTGATAGCTGTCTGTAAGGGCGTTGCACCGCGGATACGAGAAGCGCCTTGAATATCAGGTAGTACACGATCACGTTGTAAACATGCCCGAGCAGGTTGTACACGTCAGACGGACTGCGATAGGTGGCGAATGCAAGCCCAGAAAAGGCGTTGGCGATCAGGGCAGCCATCACCAGCAAGATGGCCTCATCCCCGTTGGCCCGATAGCTCCTGAGGTAGGGGGCCAGCGCAACCACTGTGACCGCAACGGTCCCATACTCCAATGCGACCTTCAGCGGTGTTAGCCCCTTCCCGTCGACATAGAGGGGCGGCAAGTCCCGGTTAAGATAGGAGATCGACAGCAGAGCCACGCTGCAAACCACCAGGGTGGCACCAGCCAGGAGGTAACGCCTGAGGAACCGATTCCGGCTGTCCGGCCGAACGTAGGCCGCGCCCCAAAGCACGAGTGCAGTCCAATAGCTGGCACTCACCCAAAAGTAGAGCGACTTTCGAACGGAGTTTTCCGTCAAGAAAGGAGGCATGGCCTCCGAGGACAGGGCATGCATTGTGGACAGAGCAGCGACACCCAGAAATCCGGTGGACACGAAGAGGCTCTGAGCGTTGTGGTTCTGCTTCGAGGCCTCCCAGTTGACTATGAAGACGGCAAAGCTGACCAGTATGCCGGCCAATTCCAGCAGAGTGTGCAGCAGCAGGTATCGGTCAAGGGGAATGACGAAGTAGAGGCGAGCGTCGAAAAGGTTGATCACCGCGAGTAGGCTGCCGAGGGCGACAGCCATCAGCAGTAGCCCCTCTTCAGATCGCCGCAGCTTTCTGGATACCACCCGTTCCTCCACCCTCAAGCTCAGGCGGCTACCACTGACCCACTCCGGTTGAATCTGCCTTCCACAGCATAACACAGCGCCCTGGTTCTGAGACAAACAAGCTGTGGCATATTCTCTGCTTCGATTGCCCAATTATCCCGCAGCGGTGAAATGCGTTAGCCACGTCTGCTGGAGAGCACTTGAAATAGGAGGAAAAGGTGGCTGCCAACATCGGCAAAGCGGCTGTGTTGACCATGGGTGAGGCCCTCGAACTCTATTACGACCTGCTGCAACAGTCGAAGGGGATGGAACAACAGGTCCGTCTGCTCAGAGACAGAATACTCCAGGCCATCGCCTCGCTTAAGACCGATAGAGTCCTGATCGATGGCTATGAGGCAGAGCGTCAACTGCGGCATCATCCACCCCAGATAAACGAAGACCAGGCAACGCGGGTCCTCGAGGCCCACGGCCGGCTCCAGGAATGTCAGACCGAAGTTCTCGACCTGGAGAAAGCGAGAGAGGTCATCGAAGAACTGCTCAGGCACGGGGCGATAACCAAGGACGAGCTTCCATACGTCCACGTCAAACCGACAGCGGCACTCGTGGTCCGACACCTCGCACTGCCGGAAGCGGCCGAAGAGGTGCGGCGAGCGGCATAGAGCAAAGTAATAGAATGCGTCTTTAGTTCCTTGTTCCATTCCCTGCGCCATCTCCAAGGGACGGCCTCATGACGTATAATGTGTGGGAACGAACCGGCCAGGGTGGAGGCGAGGTCAGCAAGATGCTCTTGACATACGAAAGAGGCAGCGCCCAGCGATCCAAGGGTCACGCCCTGCTCTACTTTAGGGGTTGGTCCGACCCCTCGTCTGTTTTCGCTACCTACCTCATCGTGCCTCCCATAGCGGTGGAGATATCCAAGTACATTCCACCCATGTTTGCCGGGCAGTTCCAGCAGATGGGGGCAGGCGGGATCAGCGTCTTCCCCTACCCTCCCATCCCCGAGCAGGTTGAAAGCCAGGAGTCCCTGCAACGGCTGGCCCAGGCCCGGGATGACGACCTGATCTTCGGTGGATCGGTTGATACCTCCACACCGGAGAGGCTCCTCCACGCCGCTGCTGAAGCGGCCCAGCAGTATTTCGAGAGCTACTCCGCCCACATAAGTTCGGTCCCTGCTGAGGCGGAGCTTGAGCCGGCTCCGACCCGTGAGGAAACCGGCACAGTGGATGTAAACGAACTGCTGTACGGGCTCATGGGCGAACGGGATAGGCTGGCCGAACTGGCTAAGCTAGCAGGACAACTGCGTTATGCCGTGAGCGGCAGCGACCGGCGCCTCACCGATGATTCAGTTGCCGGCATTCAGCGGCTCGCCCGGTACCTGCCTGAGAAGTTCAAAGCGGCGGAGATTATCCAGGCCGCCCAACGCCCCGGTCCCGAAGGAGATCAGCTGACACAGCTGTACTTGGAGCGAGCCTTCAAGCTTGCTGACGAGGACTACGAGAGTGTTCGAGAACTGGAAGCCGAGATCCAGAAGCTGAAGGGCGGCCAGGGCTAAGGCTTCTTCCCGCGGCTGCGATCGTGCCTGCCGGGTCTACCTGCCCAACCGCGCAACCTTGCTACTCGTCTCTCACCCAGGAGGTATCCCAAACGAGACTTGCCAAGATCCAGGCCACTCTAGGACCCGATTCGAGCGAACTCTCCATACTCCGCCAGATGGTCGACGCCGGCATGGACGGCTGCAGGATCAATATGTCCCACTGCCTGGGAGAAATGATCACTGCTGCTGGCGAGCTATGCGGTAGCGCAAGAATAGCTCGTTCTCATGGTGATAGATGCTCACCAATCGCAGCTGGGGTATGCGGTCCGCGGGAAACCCCTTCCCTTCAACCATGGTCCGCATTGCCCTTCCCCCGACGATCTTGGGAGCAACCGTCCAGAACAGCTCGTCCACCATTCCACCCGCGATCAGGGCCGCGTTGAGTGTTGGTCCTCCCTCCACGATCAGTCTTCGAAGACCCAGGTCTTGGGCCAACATCCGCATCATCTGAGTGAGATCGACCACGTCCTCGCCGGCTCGGATAAGCTGCGCATGCTCTTCCAGTAGCTGGACCTTGGCTTGGGGTGCCCGTCTGGTGGTCACCACTACTCGAGGAAAGGCAGTGGAACGGAAGAAGGTACGGTCCAAAGGCAGATCCCCGGTGGCCGTCACCACAATCGCGGTAGGCTGCGGAGCCATCCCGCGGGATACTCGCTCATCCTGCATCTCCGGAGGAATGGCCGGGTTCACGTTCTCCAGACGCAACGTCTCAGCCCCCACCAGCACCCCATCGGCGGCCTGCCGAATCCGACGCATCACCATGTGATCGACCTTGCTTCCCAGCGAATAGGCCTTCTCTGCTAGCGTCGCCTTGCCATCGACACTGGTAACCATGTTGATCGCGGTGTAAGGTCGCTCACGGAGAATCAGAGGGAAAGACAGCCCTCGATAAATCTCTCCCGGCTCAAGGGACCGGGCTTCCGGATACAACAGCTCCACAGCCAACCCTCAGATCTCAGCTCCTGGCGCTGGCGATCGGCTGGCGAGAGCTCCTCGTATCCAGCAGCACAGGGTACTCACAACTCAGATCCCCGTCGCCTCGCTTTGCCCGGGACAAGCCTCACCTTTCGTGGCGCCACCAACCACACCGTGACTATGCTGAGGAGGCTACTCCCAGCGGCCACCGCAAAAGCGGTGAAATAGCTTCCGGTAGCATCGAAGATGTAACCGGCGAACCAGGCCCCTATGGCGGCGCCAAGGCCGTTTGCCATGCCGATCGTTCCATAGATCGCGCCAAAGCGGGGACCCGTGAACAGGTCGGCACCAACAGCGGGGCCAAGTGGCGTAGCAACACCGTAGGCCATGGCAAAAGCCAGCGCGAAGATGTATATCAGCGGTGGGAATGTGCTGAAGCGGGTGCCTATCAGAGCGGCGACCGCCACCGTCATGGTGCTAAGCCCTATCGAATAGGTGACCTCTCGACCCAGCCGGTCTGACACCCACCCCCAGCCGATCTTGGCACCGATGCTGAAGAGGCCCACCAACCCCACCACCGAGGCCGCCAGCAACTTCTCGTACCCTCCGTCTACCAGGAATGCCACTTGGTGAACGAAGATCATCTGAGTAGCGATGTTATTCAGTATCAGCATAACGAATAGCATCCAGTACCGGTATGTACGCATCGCCGATGCGACCGTCCAATCTCGACCGGTCCACTTGGCATCGACTACTCGAGCAGCGCCAAGCGCCAGGTCACCGACGGCTCGGTCACAGGTTGGAACGGCTTCTCGGCCATCCTTGTGCAATCCCATTTGCTCGGGCTTTCCCCTGAGAAACAGCAGGGCGATAGGCGCGACCCCGCCAAACACTATGCCAGCAAGCACCAGGTAGGCCGTTCGCCAGCCGTACGAACTTATCATGAGTTGGGTGAAGGGAACTAGCAGCAGGATACCCACCCCGATGCCGGCGGAGGCAATACCCAGAGCCGCGCCGAGTCGTTTGGAGAACCAGCCACTGACGGTTACCACACTGGGTATCCATCCCGCGGCGCTGGATCCGACCGCGCAGATAACGCCGAAGAAGATGTAGAACTGCCAGAGCTCGGTTAGCCGGCTACAAGCGACCAACCCCACTGCCAGGATCACCGCGCCCACGGAGATCACTCGCTCCGGACCGTACCTGTCGGTTAGGGCACCCGCCCCCGCCCCGGCGATGCCATAGATGACGACGTAGAGGGAAAACACGCCCGCTGAGGAGGCACGACTCCATCCAAATTGCTCCAGCAGGGCGACGTAGAAGACCGAGAAGGAGTACCAGACCGTGTAGGTTAGGGCCAGGGCCACGAAAGCAGCCCCCACGACAAACCAGCCATAGAAGAAGGGAAGCCGGGTTCTCCAGCTCCCCTTACCGGAAGGCCTCCTCCGGCCAGTATCGGCCTGAGTCTCCGTTGACGTGATGGTTGTCACTGAGACTGTACCGCCTGCGTCTATCCGAATTCTTCACTGGTCCCGGGTCTATAGCGTGTCCGCGCTCTAACGACGCCTGCATTATAGCCCCGTCGGAACCGACCGGTCCACGCCACGCGGGATTCGCCCGCACCCCTCCGGTACACGGGGAGGAAACAGGAGACCTGTGGAAGCTGCTCCGACCGTGATTTGATGTTCCGGCCTCGTAGCGCTATATTTGGCACGTTCGGTGTTCAAAGGAGAGGGGATCGAGATGGAGATATCGAAGATCCAGGTCTACGGTGCTATGTGGTGCCCCGATTGCCGCCGGGCCAAGCAACTTCTAGACGAGCGGCAGGTTGGTTACGATTGGCACGACACCGAGAATGACCCAGAGGCCCGCACATACGTCCAGCAGGTCAACGGCGGCAAGCGGATAATACCGACCATCGTCTTTCAAGATGGCTCTATACTGGTGGAACCGAGCTACGCCGAGCTTGCCCGCAAGCTTTCTGACCAACCATAAGTTCGGTTGACAGCTTTACAGTGGCGCCGCTCCGCCCTATAATCTTAGAACGTTTTGATCTTGCTTTCCCACAGGTGAATAAAGGCTACGAAGAGGACGAGTATCCGGTACCGAAAGCTCCAGAGAGCCGCGTTGCTGAGAGGCGGCGCCGGAGGGCCGGAGAAAATGACCTCGGAGCCGCAGGCTGAAAGGAACCTCTTGGGTTCCGATTAGGCCGAGCCGGAGTCTCCCAGGAGACAGACAGCCCCCGTTATCAGGGCTGGAGTATCGGATGGGCGTCGATCCGTCCCGTACTCGAAGAGGCGTCTGCCGCGAGGTAGTCGTGAAGCAGGGTGGTACCACGAGCAAGGCCCCTCGTCCCTGGTAGGGAGGAGGGGCCTTTTCTATGGTCGACGAGGCCAAACCAGAAGAAAGCAGGCATTCAGTCGTGGAACCCGGATCAGTGGGAACCGTCCGCACCCAGTATTTCACCTTTGCCGAGCCACCCGATGAGATGGTCCTGGATAGCGGCGAGAGGCTCGGGCCCATCGCCCTGGCTTACGAGAGCTACGGCTCGTTAAACGCTGATAAGAGCAACGCCATTCTGGCATGCCATGCCCTGTCGGGCGATGCTCACGCGGCCGGGATCAGCGAGGGCGACGACGGGATCAGCGCGGCGGACACAGGCTTCGGGGCTGGAGTCCAGAACACGAGGGACCACAAGAAGTTGGGCTGGTGGGACAACATGATTGGTCCGGGCAAGGCCTTCGACACCGACCGATACTTCGTGGTGTGTTCCAACATCCTGGGTGGGTGTCGGGGATCGACCGGTCCCAGCTCGATCAACCCCGCCACCGGCCGCCCGTACGGGCTCAGCTTCCCAGTGGTAACGGTGGCCGACATGGTACGGGCCCAGAAGAGGCTAATGGAGCATCTGGGGATCGAGCGACTGCTGGCGGTTGCCGGCGGTTCTTTGGGCGGCATGCAGGCCCTGCAATGGGCTGTTGCTTACCCGGATGCGGTGCGAGCCTGCATTCCCATAGCCACCTCGGCCCGTCTCTCGGCTCAGGGGATCGCGTTCGACGAGGTAGGGCGGCAGGCCATCATGGCGGACCAGAACTGGCAGGGTGGTGACTACTACGGTCGAACCAGCCAACTGCCGGGTCTGGCCGTGGCTCGCATGTTGGGTCACATCACCTACCTGAGCGACGAGGCAATGCGCCAGAAGTTTGGCCGGCGGCTCCAGAACAAGGAAAGATACGGATTCGACTTCTCCACCGATTTCGAGGTGGAGAGTTATCTGCGCCACCAGGGTGACAGTTTTGTCCATCGGTTTGATGCCAACAGCTACCTGTATATCACCAAGGCCATCGACTATTTCGATCTGGCGAACGGACATGGCGGGTTGGGCATTGCGTTCCGCGACGTGCGGGCCCGGTTCCTGGTGATCTCTTTCAGTTCTGACTGGCTCTATCCTCCCTACCAATCCAAGGAGATCGTGAAGGCACTCAAGGTCAACGGCATCGACGTGAGCTACTGCGAGATCCCCTCCTCCTATGGCCATGACGCCTTTCTGCTGGAGGAGGCAGCGCAGACCCCCCTGATCAAGGGCTTCCTGGCACATACTGCCAGGGGAAAGGGGTGGTGAGAATTGGCAACAGGGTTGGGTGACGAAGTCGCCGCAAAGGCATTGAACGAGCGGATAGACCTGCACCTCATTGTGAAGTTGGTGGAGGAACACTCCACCGTCCTCGATTTGGGATGCGGTGACGGTGACCTGATGGAACTGCTGATCCGTGAGAGGAAGGTCACTGCCAGGGGTGTGGAGATCGCCGAAGAAGGTGTATATCGATGCATCTCCAGGGGACTTTCGGTCCACCACGGCGACCTGGACGAGGGACTGGAGGATTATCCGGATGGCTCCTTCGACTACGTGATCCTCAGCCAGACCCTCCAGGCTGTCCACAAGCCGCGGCTGGTACTGCAGGAGATGCTGAGGGTGGGACGGATGGGGATAGTCTCTTTCCCCAACTTCGCCTTCTGGCTGCACCGTCTCCAACTGGCGCTGGGGGGAAGGATGCCCAAGTCCCAGGATCTCCCGTACGAGTGGTTCAACACCCCCAACATCCACCTCACCACGATCCACGACTTTCGAGATCTGTGCGAGGCTGAGGGTATTTCGGTGGTGGAGGCCATGTACCTCTCGAGCAACCGGCAGCTGCATCACCTGCCGAACCTGCGGGCCCGCACGGCGCTGTTCGTGATCCGCAAGAGCGGCTAGCTACTGCCCAGATACCTCCTGAGCCATGGCTGCAAGGCGCCTCGAATCTGGCTCACCGAGGCGAGCGTGGCCGGATCGAGCGTTGGCTCGGGATGAGTGGGCCGCAAAGAGCCGACGAGCTGATCCGGCCGGCTCCAAGGGCAAGCCACAAGGCAGAGCGCGCAGTCGCTACCGACCTGGTGCCACTGGTGGTAACACCTACCGGCGGACAGCTTCCATCGCTTCACTCCCCGCACCGCAATCTTGGCTCCATTGGGTATAGCTCCTGCTGGGCAGGCCATCGCACACAATCGACAGTCCCGGCAGAAGCCTTGAATCCCCAGGTCGACCGGCGCGTCCAACGCCATAGGGAGATCGGTGGTTACGGTGGCCAGCCGAAGGGCGCTACCGAACTCTCGGGTAATCAGCACCCCCGAGCGACCCAGCTCACCAAAGCCAGCGTCAACCGCAACCGGCACAGAGAGGACTTGGTAATCTCTCAGATGGTGAGCCCGTGCCGAGTAACCCAGGCCACGCAGGTAGTTGGCCAACTCCACCGCGATCACCGCCGCTCTTGCATAGGCCAGGGCGCTCTCCATCATCACTGGAAAAGCCGGCGCGTACCGCCGCAGCAACTCGTAGTCCATGGCTATCCCAAGGGAAACGGCGTAGGGGTGCGTGAGTTCGATCGGTTCGCCCCAGACCTGATCGTAGAAGGTTCGACCAACGTGCGCGTAGACGAAGGCAGGGTTCAGGGGACCGATCCCGACCAGGTCGGCGCCGAGGTAGCGGGCAAAGCTCTTGACCCGTTGAGCGGCCTCTAGCGGGTCCATCTTGACCTGCTGAGCCTCGCGGCCGCGGCCGGCGCTTCGGCCCCCAACCGACGGCGACTCTCTTGGCAACCCCGCGATGAATGCTGCCCCAAAGAGGCTATCCAGGGCAGCTCGATCTGATGGTGCGGCAGTGCTCCCCATGGGCGGAAGGGAGCGCAGAAAATCGTCGGCAGGCTGAAACTCCTCGTGAGCCTCGTAGTAGGACCGATATCGCTCCGAGCCCGGCACGAGATCCATCCGAGCAAACATACAATCGCGCTCGTCGAAACGCTCCAGCGGACCAACCACATCATCTTGATAGGTGGCCGTCGCGGCCGGCCGTCCTTCGAACAACGAACGCCATTCCACTATACTGCTTTGCTCGGGCTCTCCCAAGTCTTACCTCCTGACAGCGCGTTTCTCTGGCCAGTGAACCAGGGCCTCGGCTGAATCCAACATCGGCCTAGCTCGCTTTGTCCAGATCGACAATCCGCACCGATCCCACGTAGCTCTTGCTCTGATAGCGGGTGGCATGTTGCAGCTTGGAAAC
The DNA here is from genome assembly GCA_027372455.1 of Chloroflexota bacterium. GTDB lineage: Bacteria > Chloroflexota > UBA6077 > UBA6077 > UBA6077 > JAJYNT01. The sequence continues at coordinate 9,519 of DAHXJB010000181.1, forward strand.
AATGTCTGCCATGAGTTGTGAGGCTTCCGACATCCTGAGCGCCATCTGCCGCATGTCCTCAGCACTTCTATCTCGAGCACAGATCAGCTCGGCGGTGCTGACCACCACCGAGAGCGGCTGGTTTAGCTCGTGAGCCACCGCACCTGCCAGCTGGACGATGGTCTCGTCTCTGGCTGCCTGCTGAATGGCTCGCTCGGCGCGGCGATAGAGGATATGAATCGCGATGGCGCTTGCCAATCCGATGACCCAGGTTGAGAGAACCAGAGAGCCCGCCACCGGCGGCGAGGACAACGTGGGATCGAAGAACTGGTGGGTGAACACCACGAAGCTGAATAGCACGAGGGCAGAAAGCATTAGTATCCAGACAGACAGCACGAACCGCACGGGATTGGACCCCCTCTGTAAGCGGATCTCGACGACGAAGCGGCGAGGTTCGGCGCGATCCATCGGCCCGGACCTCGGCTGCATCGTGGGCTCGAGCAGCTCTCAGGTCAAATCCCCTTCGACACACCCCACGCGGAGCGGCTCCATCCTCGATTATATCACCCACCAGTCTCCACGGTCACGCCATCCTACTCGATGACTCGGACGACCTCCTCAAGCGGCTTCCTGGGGCCAGGAACCGGGGACTCCGCGGGATAACCAACCGGCACCAGAGCAAACAGCTCGACATCGGATGGGACTTCCAACATCGTCTCGATCTCTTTCCTCGCCAGCATTGGCCCGGCCATCCAGCAGGCACCCAGACCGCGGCTGTGGAGCGCGAGCAACAGGTAGGCAGTCGCCCCGGCGATTGTCTGGATCCTGGAACTGATCTCCTCCCGGTTGCGAATCATCTGCATCGCGACGGGATCCTTTTCGCCTCGTCGACGCAACACCCTATCTGCCGCGCTCTGATATCCGCCCATCGCCACGGCGATGACGGCTGGTGCCTTTCGGAAGAAAGCGGCGTTGGCCCTGTACCTCTGGAAGGTTTGACCGAACTCCTCCGCCTCGGGCCAGTTCGCCATCAGGTCCACCTTCTCCTGAACCGCATCGGCGATGCGTTCTATCAGCGCCTGATCCTTCACAACGAAGAACTTCCATGGCTGGTAATTGCCGCCGTTCGGCGCCCACGACGCGACCTTTATGGCATCCAGGATCAGGTCGGTGGGAACATCCCTATCCTCATAAGAACGAATGGACCGTCTCGTCCTGATAGCCTCTTCCAGTTCCACTATTCCATCTCCTCCAAACGTTACTACTCCTACAATCAACCTGTTACGACCCTTCCGCCACCCGACACGCATAGTATTCAGATGATAGCGCCGACGGACGAATGCGGCAACGATGGACAGTGTGTTGGCGCGTCGCGGAATTTGACCCTGAGCAGGGCAGGACGTATAATTTGCGTAGGTTACCCAAGCGGGAGTAACTCAGTCTGGTAGAGTGTCTGCCTTCCAAGCAGATCGTCGCGGGTTCGAGTCCCGTCTCCCGCTCCAGAGTCCGGTTTGGCCTACAGCCAGGCCGGATTTTCGTTTTCCGGACGGCCTGGATGCTCTTCACGACAAT
>DAHXJB010000186.1:0-8182 GCA_027372455.1 Chloroflexota bacterium
CCAGCATCACGCTGTTTGTCTTCGGCGGGGTTTCCAACATCAGCAGCGAGCCAACCAATGCCCCGGACGAACTGCTGATTTCCGCGGTTGGTCCGATCTCCAGTCTGATTCTGGGAGGGATCTTTTGGGGCATTTGGCTTGGAACAGGGGACGGAGGGGGGCCTGTCGAAGGCGTCATCGTGTACTTAGCCGGCATCAACGTGCTGCTGGCGATCTTCAACCTGATCCCCGGCTTTCCCTTGGATGGCGGCCGAGTGTTCAGAGCCATAATTTGGTGGGCATCCGGCAATTTCCAAACTGCCACCCGCGTAGCCGTCGGAGCCGGACATGTGGTGGCCTTCATTTTCATCCTCGGGGGCATCTTCCTCATTTTCACCGGGGCCTTCCTCAGCGGTATCTGGCTGATCCTGATCGGTTGGTTTCTGAACAGTGCAGCAGAAGCTAGCGGCAGGGAGACTCGCCAGATGGAGTGGTTCCGCGGGGTGACTGTGAGGCAGGTGATGAATCCCAATCCCGTGACCGTGGAGCCGCAGAGGACCGTATCTGAGGTGGTGCACGACCATATCCTCCAACGGGCGGTTCGGGCCCTGCCGGTGGTCCAGGAGGATCAACTGGTGGGCATGCTCACGCTGAACGAGGTCCGTGGGGTGCCCAGGGAGCAGTGGGAGCAGACCCCCGTGAGCATGGTCATGACCAGATTGGACGATCTTCAGACGGTTAGACCGGACGACGAGCTTTCCGGCGCTCTCACGATCCTTGCCGAACACGACATAAACCAGCTACCGGTGGTTGAGGACGGGCGTCTAGTGGGGCTCTTGAGTCGGAGCAACGTGATCAGTCTGTTGCAGGTTCGTGAAGAGCTGGGAGTAAGCGGTTCCGGAGACGACCATCGCCGGGCTGCTTGAGAAGCTGCAGCTCCTGGGCGTCCAGGGCTTGGGACTTTGAACCGGGAGGAGCCATGTCCATCTTCGAAGACAGAGAAGACGCAGGAAAGAGGCTGGCGGAGGAGCTGGGCGAGTACCGGGGAAAAGGCGTACTGGTGCTGGCCCTGCCCCGGGGTGGAGTTGCAGTGGGCTATGAGGTGGCCGCTGCTTTGGGTGTTCCTCTGGACGTCTTCATTTCTCGGAAAATTGGGGCGCCGGGCAACCCAGAGTTGGCGATTGGGGCGGTGGCCGAAAATGATGGTCTGTGGTTGGATCAGGAGTCCATTGCGCTACTGGGGGTGTCAGAGGATTACGTTCGAGAAGAGACCGAACGGCAGAGGGCTGAGATCGCTCGAAGGATCCAGATCTATCGGCAGGGTCGGCAACTCCCCGTCATCGCTGGCAAGATTGTCATTGTGGTGGACGATGGGATCGCTACCGGGTACACCATTCTCGCCGCCTTGAAGGGTATCAGGGAGATGGGCCCCGGGGTGCTGGTGGCTGCGGTGCCGGTGGCGCCACGAGAATCGCTCTGGCAGGTATCCAAAGTGGCCGATCGAGTGGTGTGTCTGGCTACCCCGGAGCCGTTCTATGCCGTGGGGTTCCACTATGTGGGGTTTGAACAGTTGTCAGACGAGGACGTATTGGGGTATCTCGCGAGGGCCAGGCAGCAGGTCAAGCAGAGAAGAGGTTAGGAGACATCGCGGAATGGGGGCTGATAATGGCAGAAGAGAGGATTGATCGGACGGAGGCGTCGCCTTCGGCTGTCGCGGATTTCCTGGAGGGTGTGCAGTATCCCTGCTCCAAAGCCGACATCCTGGAGCATGTCAGGGGGCAGGGTGCACCTCAGATGGTGATCGACGCGCTTCAACGATTACCTGATCTGCAGTACTTCGACCTGGCGCAGGTGATAGATCACTTCAGCCGGGTCAGCCCGTAGCCCTGTCCCGATTACCTAGATGGGGGCCGAACATGCCAGTCGGCCCCCGTTGCCCTGCTCTCTTCTTACCCATTTTTCCTTGTCCTACTCCGAATGGAAGGTACCACCAGGTCGGTCCACAGCACCTCCAGAACGGCGGCAATGGGCACCGCTACCAGAGCTCCCAGGATGCCGTAGACGGCCGCACCGAAGAGTAGTGCCACGATAACCAGCAGCGGAGGAAGTTCAGCCTGCTCCCCGAAGATCTTCGGGGCCAGAACGTTGTTTTCGATTTGCTGGATTAGGAAGAAGTAGACCACGACGGCGATGAACTTCCAGAGAGGCTGGGTGAACAGGGCAACAGCTCCGGCAGGGGCAGCGCCGAGATAGGGTCCAATGATGGGTACGAGCTCGAAGATGCCGGCCGCCAACCCCAGGAGATAGGGGTAGGGCATGTTGAGAGCGTACATGACCGCGGTGGTGACGCCTCCCAGTATGATGGCCAACAGAATGACCCCCCTCAGCCATCCTTCCACCTTGCGTCCCATACGAGCGGTCATGGCCCTGGTTTTCTCCTGTGCACTGGGCGAAAGGAGAGCGGTAAAGTGGTTGTAGATCAGGTCGGCGTCGTACAGGAGAAAGAAGGTAATGACCAGGACCACGAAGATGGAGAGGACGCCGGTCACCGCATTTATGGCGAACGCCACTACGTTGAAGGCCTGAGAGAGGTTCGCCACGATCTGAGTTATGAACTGGCTCTGGAGTCCTCCAAGGTTCGAGAGGAATGGAAAGTCTTTCAGACTCTGCAGGGCATCGTTGATCGCCTTGGCATAACTTGGCAAATTGGCCAGGAGGCTCTGAAACTCGCTGACTAGTGTGGGGATCACGGCAAAGCCGACCCCCGCGGCTATCAGGGCAACAAAGATGTATATCAGGAATATGGCCAGAGCACGGGGCATCGTCCTGCGCAACAGGGGCAATCTCCATCGATTCATCCTGTCCACCGTGGGCCGCAACGCCATGGCCAGCAGAACGGATATTGTCAGAAGGGTGAGGACCTGCTGGGTCTGGGATGCGAACCACAGGGCGAACCAGATGCCGAGGACAAGGAATATCGAAGCCACGAACAGGTGCCGGAGCTGTCGATAAGTAATGCCTGGGGCTTCGGGACGTTCCGGTTCTGGTGTAAGGGCGGGGCCCCCACGGGAGTGCTCAATCGAAGCGATGCCGAGCCAGGCTAGCAAGACTTGCACTAACCGGAACAGCACCTTCCTGTTCACCGCCCTTCTTGGATCGCGGCCTAGAGGGCTCGAGACACGCTGTGAAGTGAGCGTGAACGCAATAAGGGTGCCCCAGTTGACATGAGTGGGCTAGGGCAAGGGAGCACTGAGGCCCGGGGATGCCGAGGGGCGTTGCCTGGCAGGAGTAAGCCTCAGTGTCACGATACGGGAGGCAGCTACCAGGAAGTGTAGGGTCCGGCTATCGAGAAGAGGGATCTCCTCACCGGGTTCCTCCGCCAGATTGGCCAGCGCCGCCGATTCCAGTGGAAAGAAGCAGTGGATGGCTCCATCGACAGCCTTCTCAGTGGAGTTGAACAGCCGCACAATCAACTCTTGCCGGCCATCTTCCGGCAGCTTCAGCGCCGACAGGACGAGGCTCGTGGGAGTCAAGCTCAAGAGACTGGCTTCCGCACCGAGCGGCCCCTGGTGAAGGCCGGTCCATGCAGACCGCAGTGGTCTAGCGAACCAGTGAGCCTGATGCAGCACCTGTTCCCACGTTCCCACGTGGGGAACTATCGAGTATTCGAAGGTGTGAGTGCCCGGCAACTGGGCTCCCGGTGTAGGGATGGATGGGCCAGCGTCTCCATGTCGGGTCGCGAGATCGCCGCGTGAAAGCCAGCCAACGCAACGCAAAAGGGTGAGGGCTATGCAGGGACCACTCTCCATTGGGGCTACGTCGTATTCAGGCAACCCCCGATTGGCAACCAGAAGGCCGTATTCTCCATCGCTGACGTCCACGAAGGTCAGTTGAGGTTGACTGGTCACGGGATGCTCGACCCAATCGGGAGGGACGGGACGAGCAGCCTCGACTGGCCTTCGGATCACGGCGAACTGGCCTTCCGCGTGGACAACAGCGGCGCGCAGCGAGGTGGGGAAGTGTACCCTCAGCCGGTGGTCTCGGGCAAGGTTGGTGAAGACGGTATGCACGTCTACCCTGGGCACACCTGGATAGACGGTAAGCCAGCTGGTTAGGGGGCAGTCCACCGTCTCCGCGGCTCTCGCCCGACGGTCCTCTCTAAGGGCGCTCGGGAGCCGCAGCTTCATGTCCACTCTTGCCCGGCAACGGGCCGGCCCATTTTCCTCTAGGGTGATGGTCGGCGGTTCGCTCGGAACATTCACGATCGGGTTGTCGTCTGGCGGGGAGTAGCTATACTCGTCGCCGGCATCCCCACCGTCGACGAAGCTATTGAGCCCCCAGTAGATCGCCCCGGTTTCTCGATCGATCAGTCGAACCGACCCGTCCTCCCTGCTTATCTGAAGTGAGATGTACTCGTTCTCCAGGGTTGCCTCTTCGTGCTGGTGAGCAGGTGACCCCTCAGAGGGTCTGGTCTTCTCGAAGCGGAACAGTTTGAGACCGTGGGAGGGAACATCGGTGGCGACAAAGCCGATCTCTACCTGATCCTGGCGATGAACTCGGAAATGGAATAGGCGAGCGTCGCCTCGATCCACCAGGCTGGATAACTGCCGTAGACCGGCCGCGATAGCGTCGTAGTTGTGTTGCTCGCCCGCGGCTACTTCGGCCTCTACTGTGACGGTGGTGGGATCGTCACCCGGCACCACATCCATCGTGGTTACCACCAGATTGGGTAGCCTTCCCCGGAGGGCTGCCCGGGCCACCTTCTCCATGATGCGCAGCTTCCAACGGGGCCAGTCTTTCCCCGGTCCGGCAAGACGCAGGTAACCCTGGAGTTGGGATCGGGTAAGGGTGCCGGCGGCCAGCTCCGTGACCCGGGTTCTGAGCAGACTGTGGGGTACGATCTCGCCGTTGGATCCCACCAGGATGGAATCCCTCGCGCCGATGGGCAACTGAGCGACGGCCTCCACGTAGTCGGTCCGAGGTCCAGCTTCCGAGTTGAAGACCACGATGGCCCCACCGACCGCCCTGTCGCTGATCAACGATTCGCTGTCCGTCGATGCGGCGATGGTGTCCAGGGCACGCTCCACGATTGGCCCGGCGATCTGCTCGCACCAGTCAAATCGAGTCTGCATCTCCTGGTGAACCTGATCGATGCTGCATCCGCAGATCGAGTCGTGGGGCTGGTTCGCCAGGAGGTAGCGCCAGGCGAGCCGAAGGAGACCCGGGGCGTCTCGTGCCGTCCCATCCTGGACGGAGGCCTGATCCGGTAACCTCGTCGGCGACAGCAGCGTGGCGAAACTGCTGAATGGTTCGGCCCACCGTTCCAACAGGGTCTGGCAGTTGAAGTTCCGCTGCTTGAGGGTTATGCGGGATGAGAGAACGCCGGCCAGCAGGTGTGCGCGCTCCGAGGAGCGAAGCTCCCCTCGCAGCGTTTCCCATTCCATCCCGTTTGCCGTTGCTGAGTCTCTCACCGCCCGAATCATCATGGGCAGTGTGCCGTCGATCACCTCAGCATCCCTCAATCGTTGGTTGGCTGTCTTCACGATGTCGGGGATCTCCCTCTGAGGGAACATGTGGTCGTCACCGTTCATTAGCAGCAGGTAGGGGGTGGTTGCGCCCGGCTCCAATTCTGACCGGATATGGGCCAACCGCTCCATCAAAGCGCCGGTTGCGACCGGAAGGACAGCCGCGTTGGCGTAGCCACGAGGCAGATATTCCAGCAACAGCTGGCTGCCGTCCGGGGATTCCCAGAGGGCTTCGTTGTGGCTCAGTTCGCTTCCTATACCCCTCCAGAGCACGGCTGAGTCTATGCCGAAGCCGCGGAGAATCTGCGGCATCTGGGCGATGTGACCGAATGGGTCCGGGATGTAGCCCACCATCATGGTGAGCCCGAAGCGCGCCGCCGTCCTTCTGCCTTCCAGCAGATTCCGAATCAGCGCTTCCCCGCTGACCAGAAACTCGTCTGGCATAACGTACCACGGGCCGATCAGGATCCGGCCATCGCGGATCAGGGTTCGGATCTGTTTCTCTCGATCGGGACGTACTTCCAGGTAGTCCTCCAGCACTATGGTCTGGCCGTCCAAAGTGAAGTACCGATAGTCCGGGTTGCCGGTCATGATCTCCAGCAGGCTGTCCACCGCCTCCACCAGCATGGCTCTGAATTGCTGGAAGGGGAGGTACCACTCTCGATCCCAGTGTGTGTGGGACACCAAGATCAGTTTCCATCCTCGCTGAGCGGTTGACGGTCGTCGAAACACCGGAAGATGCTCCTTGGTCTGACGTGAAGACTGCCCAGTGGTGGGCAACAAACATGCCAGATAGGTCGGCCTGGGGATCGGGCACGTTGTTTGCCAGGGGGCCTTGGACCATCACGAAGCAGTGGGGGGTGCCCGAGTGAGGCTTCGCAACCGTGAGGAGAGCAGGCTACTGCTCATTCCGTTCGCGCCGGGTATCGGTGACATGGTGATGATGGAGCCTCTGCTTCGTGCGGTGATGAATCACCGCCCGGAGTGGAAAGTGACGATGGTGGCCCGACAGTATGCCGCGGACCTGCTAGAGCCCGGCGATTACCGGCTGGTGAGCCCATTCTACTTCGTGACCCGCGCGCCGCTACCCCTGCGGCCTCTGGACCGACTGATACCTCGCCGCTTCATCGCCCGAGCTCTCGCGTCCGCTGCATCGATGGAACTTGGTCCATTCGACCGTGTCATCAATCTGTTCTCGATCTGGGAGAATCACACCCCATTTCGTAGGTGGTGGACTCCGCAGTGGCCGCCGCTCCCCGAGGTTTGCCACACCCTCGATCTGTTGGCTGACTACCTCGAGGGTCAAATCGGGTCCAAGATCCCAGGGGATGAGCGGAGTCCCAGAGTGACGCTGTTTCCTGAGGCCCAGCGCTGGGCCGACAGCTACCTGGCACGGGAGCGTCCATCATGCCGTCCATTGGTGTCGCTGGTGGTTTCAGCAGTTAACAGCCTCAAGCTATGGACGGCGCCCCAGTGGGCGGAGTTGAACGATCGCCTGGTTGACCTCGGTTATGACACCCTGCTGATAGCTCCCAGGAGTCATCTTCATGCTCGGCAATTGCGCGAACGCTGCAAGTTCGGGCCGCTGTGGCCGCAGGTAGGGGTTCGGCAGATGTCGGCGCTGCTGGCTCGTAGTGACGTGGTGGTCGGGATCGACACCGGTCCACTGCACGTGGCGGCAGCGATCGGAGTTCCCTGGGTTGGGCTGTTCGGGGCGAGCAATCCCGACCTGATCGGCCCTTACGACCGGCGAAAAGGCAGGGCGCTGGTGGCGCGTTTCCCAAGACCGGATTCGTGCGCAAAGTGCTGGCTTGCTTTTAAGAATCGTGAGCAGCCCTGCGCCACCCTGCCTGCCAGCGGGTGCACTGCCCTGCTTTCGGTGCAGGAGGTGCTTGAGGCGATTGAGGATGTCGTCCGTAGCGGCACAGGGTTTGCATCCCCCCGTTGGCCTCGGTCTCACGATCGAAGATGATAGGAAAGCGCCGTGGGCGATGGCGCGCGGCGCGGGGAGTGGAGATTGCCAACGGTCATGGACGCGGTGGTTCTGTTCTTACTGCTCCTACCGGCGCTGGTGCTGCTGGCGATGATTGCCTACAGCGCGATGCCCTGGATCAGCAAGTCATGGAGAGAAGCGGAGGAGAAGGCGGAGCTTGTCGTGCGCTCAGTGCTGACGGACGACGAGTACACCAAGCTGAAACGTGACGGTTACCTTGAGGTAGCTAGCCCTACTTATCCCCAGCGGGTGTACAGGATCCCTTCAGGTCCAGGAACGGTGGCGGTTATCGAGGGGGGGCAATGTGTCGCCAGACTCTGCGTTTACTCGACCACACCGATCCCGGAGCGAGAGGCGGTGGTGGTCCACAAACTGATGATCGAGGGCAATGAGCAGGACTACCTACGTGCTGCCAATCACCTCCCGTGCTAGTGCTTCGACACAGTGAAGGTGATGGTTACTGTCATGCTGAGCGAAGCGAAGCATCTCCACATTCCGCCGAGGAGATCCTTCGCTATCGCTCAGGATGACACTGGTCAGAACCATTGTGTCGCCGCACTAGTACTCGACCAATGTGATTTCGACATGTAGGGCAGGGCGCTCTGCCCCGCCGCCAAGCACGTCCGACGGACCGGACGGCGGGGTACAAGACCCCGCTCTACATGTCAAGACCAGGTTGGTGGAG
>DAHXJB010000195.1:0-10107 GCA_027372455.1 Chloroflexota bacterium
CCGAGGCTTGAGCCTCAGGCAAGGCCTGTGGAACTATCCCGATCTTGCCGATCATGTTACTGTATCGTTGACGGGGAAACAGGCGGGGATCGGGTTCACTTCTTGCTCTTGGCTGCCGAACGGCACATGCGAGCGCCGTTCCAGCCTTGGAGTTCAATCGGCTCGAACTCCAAGGCAGATGGCTACCCAACCGGTAGAGGACCCATATCGGGCTGCCGCGGTTCCACCGAGGAACCGGCGAGCGATATCAAGATGGATAGGTCTGTGGAACCTACTTTCGCGGCCGGAAGACTGATGGGCATCCGGATAGGGCTGAGCGCCAGCTGGTTCATCCTCTTTGCCCTTGTTACCTGGAGCCTGGGAGCCGTCTACTTCCCTGCCGAGTACCCCTTCTGGCCCAATGGTGTTCACTGGACGCTGGCGTTTTCCGGCAGCCTGCTGTTCTTCGGATCGGTCCTGATCCACGAGCTAGCCCACTCCGTGGTAGCCGTGCGTTCCGGAATACCGGTAGCTCGGATAACCCTCTTCCTGCTTGGAGGGTTGGCGCAGGTGGGAAAGGAGGCTCCCACTCCCAGAATCGAAGCAGCGATCGCGGCCGCCGGTCCCGCGGCCAACCTGGCCCTGGCGATCCTCTTCGGCATCCTCTATCTCGGGAGCAGGGCTTTGAGCTCGCCTGTGGCCAGCCTTTCTATCTGGCTGGCCCTGGTCAACGGGAGCCTTGTGCTCTTCAATCTGGTTCCGGCTCTCCCCCTGGATGGGGGAAGGCTGTTGCGCGCCGGGTTGTGGGCGGTCACCGGCAACCGCGGGCTGGCCACCCGGGTAGCCTCATGGGCAGGGCAGTTCGTGGGGATATTGCTGGTCGTCTACGGCCTGTACGCCGCACTAGGTGACCAGGGCAACCTGTTGAATGCCGTTTGGGCCGTGGTGGTAGGGTGGTTCCTGCATGGCGCCGCTCTGTCCAGTATGCGAGCGACCAGGGTTTCGGACGCGCTGAGCTCGGTGACTGCCGAGGACGTGATGGCGCGTGATGTGGTCCCGGTGCCGGTGAATGCCACCGTGACGGAGTTCGTGAACGGTTACCTGATGCGGCGCCGGCACCGCCGCTTCCCCGTGGTGGATGGGATAAAGTTGGTGGGTACCGTGGGACTGGACGATGTGCGGAAGGTGGCGACCGCAAAGCGTCCGACCACCTGGATTAACCAGGTGATGCGTTCTGTGGAGCAGTACCCGCCTCTCGATACTCGGGACTCCGGGGACCTGGCCCTTCAGCGGATGAACGAGGTGGACGCGGAGGAACTCCCGGTGGTGCACGAAGGCCGGGTCGTTGGCGTGCTCAGCCGAGCGGACCTGATGAAGCTGGTTGAGGTGCGCCAGCTCCTCCGCTAGGCTCCCTTCATGCCTGTCGATATGGACATAACGTTTGGGTTACAGCTATTCGGCGCGGACTATCCGCGCGACACGAGAAAGCGGGTGTCCCTTGGCCTTGATGTCCAGGATGTTGAAGTAGCCGGCTGGTCAGCGGTACCAGCGCCTCGTTCACCTCTGTCGTGGGGTTGTCGTATGGCTCTATCAGTTTTGATCGGCCCTTCTGGGTGATGGTTGAGCAAAAGTAGTCCACGTGAATCGCGAGGAATCTCATGTGCGGTATTCCTCCACAGCCTCCACGATGGCGGCAAGGTTGCTGTTGGGCGTCACCAACGGGATGGCGCACTCCGGGCCGACGATGGGTACCCCGACCTCCAACAGCTTGCGAACCTCGGCCTTGACCCGTTCGGGAGTCCCATGAAGCAGCGTCTGCGGGTTGTTGACGTTGCCGATCAGGGTGATGCGACCGTTGACGATCCCCAGCGCCTCGGATGCATTCACCTTGGAGTCGAAGTGGAAAGCGTCGAAACCGGACTGGGCTATGTAATCCAAACGGTTGGTGGTGTTGCCACAAATGTGGAGGATCGTGGGGCATCCCAACCGGGTGGTGATCTCCTGATGGATCGGCAGCAGGAAGTCATGGTAGCAATCCGGGCTCACCAGGTCGCCAGTGGCGTGGTCCGCAACCACGAGGACGTCTGCCCCCGCCCTCATCTGAGCCTTGCCAAAGAGCACGGTAACCTCTTTCAGCAGGTCGAGAAACCGGCGAACCCGGTCCGGGTTGTCCAGGGTATCCATGAGAAAGGGCTGAATGCCGTACAGATGATAGGCGAGGGTCCAGGGCCCCATCACCTTGCCGATCAGGGCGGCATGGTCGCCGTGGTGCTGACGGAGAAACCTCAGCGCCTCCAGGACGGCGCGAATGGGCGGGCGCTCCAGGAAGTCCTCTGGGATCTTGATCTCCTCGGGATCGCTGTATGGGCTCGTGGTGTTGACGGGCATGTTCTCTCGGTCGCCCCAATCCACCTCGCATCCCAGGGCTGCAGCTTCCTGCTGAACGCTGAACACGGGAGCGATGGTGTCGTAGCCCAGCAGGTCGTGCCCGGCGGCGGCCAGGATGGCCATCTTCTCGCCGTTGAGATGGGCGTCGGGGAAGTAGGCTCCCGTTCTCTCCATCAGCTCCACGGTGGCTATGGATGTTGGGTTGCCCACGGGAACCCTATCTACACGTCCCCCGAAGAGGGCGGAGAGAAAACGCCGTTTTGGAGACATGGCAACAGGGGATATTCTAGTGGAAACCATCGACAAATCCTCCGGTTTGTAGCGTGCCGGATAGAGAGCGAGGGAGAGAACCGTTCTCTCCCTCGGATCTGCACCGGGCCTTCCGGGCAAGTTACGCTTGAGTTGCCACCTCGGTGGCCGGTTGAGCGGTCTCAGATTCCTGGCGGGGTAGCATTACCCCGAGGATCTTCTGAATGGTCATGGTGTGGCTGCAGACGCCCCAGCTGCTGAAGAAGTTGCAGCTGCACTTCCAATTGCCCTCGCTGTAGGAGACGGTGTACGAGTCGTGCTCACCCCTGAAAGTGGCTGAAAACTGCTGAAAATTGACTCGGTCCGGTTCTTGAGCGTAAAGGTTGGCTTTCTGGATCTTCCCAATCAGGCTTGAGTGCATTTCAGCCTATACCTCCCCTTTGGAACTGCTCGCGGTCCGTCACATGTTCTCTGCACAAAACAGAACACCAGCGTGCATGCGCACACTGGTGTTCATTGACTGGCAACAATCACAACTGGTGTCTTACGTGGCCTCTGCATTCGCTGCCCCGCGGCTGGAATCAACCTTGCGAACTTAGATTCAGTATACGGCCACCTCGGCTATCTGTCAATGGAAATCGACGCGGGATCAACCCCTAACTGCACCACCTCGCTCCTCGGCACGCCTGCCACCAGAAGAGGTGATACGATGTCCGCCTGCAGGTTCGGAATGTAGGCTTTCATCACCGTGTAGCGTTTCTCGAGCGGCAGGATCTGGTACTGGGAGAATCCCGCCGGCACCAGGGCGGATTCCAGCGGGTGCAGGGTCAACTCCTCCGATTTACCGCCGGTTGGACGCAGGGAGACCGTTCCTTCCAGTGCGGTGACGATGTGAAACTTGCCTTCCAGCTGTTGGGTGATCCGGGATCCGGAGATCAGCTGCTCCACGGCGAAGTAGCTGCAGGCGCACAGGAGCCGGCGGCGATAGCCGGTTTCGGGCAAGTCCACAGCTCTGATCTTGTGGTCTGGGATCGGTTCCAGTCGGGCCACCTCCAGCGATTTGTCCACGTGGAGCTCCCTCGCGACCCCTCCGGATGGTCTCCTGCCCCAGTCGTACAGCCTGTAGGTCAAGTCTGAGGACTGCTGGAGCTCGTACACCATTATCCCCTTGCCAAGAGCGTGGATCGTGCCGGCTTTGAGTAAGAAGATATCTCCCCTGGCGACCGGCACGAACTCCAATAACTCGGTGAGTGTGCCCCTCTCTATCGCGTGCCGGAGCTCTGCTTGATCCACCGGGCGATTCAAGCCGTGAACGATGCGGGCATCGGGCTCGGCCTCGAGAACGTACCACATCTCCGTCTTTCCGAAGGGTTGCTTTTCTCGTGCGCGAGCGTAGCCGTCGTCGGGGTGCACCTGCACCGACAGCGTGTCCTGGGCGTCGATCAGCTTGAGCAGCAGGGGGAAGATGATCTCTGGCTCGCTGGGGATCGAATCTCCCAGGATGCCCCGAGGGGACTCGTGGACCAGCGTCTTCAGCGTCTTTCCGCGGAGCGGGCCGTTGGTGACGGCCAGGCCTTCCCACACCTCCCAAACTTCCCCGATGTTGCCCATCCCTGCGCTCACACCGCCCAGCAGCCCCTTCAGTTTCTGGCCGCCCCAGACCTTCTCTTTAGGAAGAAGGGTGAACTTGAGGGGGTAGAGTGCTGAGCGTGTAGAGTGTCCCATTTTGGCTGCGTCCTCCCCACACTGTCATCAGGCGCCGGTTCGGCGTCATCCCCATGCCAGCAAGCCGCGGGCCAGAGCGAGCAGTGCCAGGGGCCGAACGCCAACTACCTCATCATCGCACGCCGGCGATGGTCTCCCCCATGTCGAGCATTCGGCTCACCCGTGCCCGGTCGGTGGTTTCGGTGTAGATCCGCATCACCGGCTCGGTGCCGGAGAAGCGGATAAGCAGCCAGCTTCCGTCCTCCAGGATGAACTTGCTACCGTCGGTGGAGTTCACGTCCACAACTCGCATCATGTCGATCTCGCTGGGCCGGTGCTCGCTGACCCGTCGGATAATCTCCGTCTTCCTGGCCGGATCGAAGTGGAAGTCTCTCCTGTCGTAGTAGTGGGCGCCCACCTTTTCGTACAGGTACTGGATCACCCCCGATAGCGGTCTGCCCAGCTTGATCTTCAGGCCCAGGAGGAACAGGCCGGCGACGAAGGCATCTCGCTCCGGGATATGCCCCTTGAAGGCGAACCCGCCACTCTCCTCACCCCCGATGATGGCGTCGGTCTCCATCATCTTAGGTGCCACGTACTTGAAACCCACTCCAGTCTCGTACACCGGCACCCCGTACAGCTTGCCCAACCTGTCGGCCATCACGGTGCTGGTGACAGTTCTGACGGCGGGGCCGCGCATGCCTCGTACCTCGAGCAGATAGAGGAACAGCAGGGCGTACATCTGGAGTTGGTTGATGAAGTTGCCGTTCTCGTCTACTGCCCCTATCCGGTCGGCGTCGCCATCGGTTGCGAGCCCCACGTCCGCCTTGTGGCTGCGCACGGCATCCAGCAGCTCGTTGACATTGGGTGGGATCGGCTCCGGGTGGATGCCCGGGAAGATGGGATTGCGCTGGGAGCGGATGTTGTGGACCTGAGTGGTACCACCCCGGAGCAGGGCGGCGAAGTAGCCGGCTCCAACCCCGTACATGGCGTCGGCGACGATGTTAAGTCCGGCGTTCCTGATGGCTTCCAGGTCCACCAGCCGGCCGATCTGCTCGAAATAGGCGGGCTTGGGGTCGAAGTAGTTGACCAATCCCTCTTTGGCCAACTCCTCGATGTTACCTCGCTGCACCCCGCCGTTCGCCTGGATCTGGTGTACCTGGGACTCGATCTTCGCGATGATTTCAGGGGATGCGGCCCCGGCGTATTCCGGGCGATACTTGATACCGTTCCACATGCCGGGGTTGTGACTGGCAGTCACCATCACGGCCCCTGCCGCCTTTTGGACCAGGATCGAGTATGATACCGCTGGGGTCGGCGCGGCTTCCTGGCAGAGCCAGACCTTG
Organism: Chloroflexota bacterium; assembly: GCA_027372455.1. GTDB lineage: Bacteria > Chloroflexota > UBA6077 > UBA6077 > UBA6077 > JAJYNT01. The sequence continues at coordinate 5,667 of DAHXJB010000195.1, forward strand.
ATGCCGTTGGAAGCCACCACCTCGGCCACGGCGGCGGCAAACCCCTCAGAGGCGAATCGGAAGTCGTAGCCTACCACCAAACCGCCGGCAGCCTTGCCGCTTTCCTTGAGATAGTTGGCGATCCCCTGCGCAACGATCCTCACGTTGTCGTAGGTGAAGTCATCGGCGATGATGCCCCGCCAGCCGTCGGTGCCGAACTTGATATCGGTTGCCACCTGGCCCTCCTCCAGATGAAAGTGGGACGCCGGGAGCCGCATCCGAGCCTCCCTTCATGGGTTCTTCGCGGTCTTGTGTGACGTCTCGGCCCTGCAGGGCCGGGTTAACTACGGCCTGGCCGATGCTCTTACCCCGGCCGTTCACGGCCGAGGCCAAATCACACTTCCCCGCGATGATCCCTGCATGGCTGCGGTTGCCCGCGACTTGTACTCTGTTCTGTCTGTAGTTTACGAGCCCGTCTGGGAATTATCAAACGAGGGGAGCGAAGTTTGACCCCTTCTGCCTCTCCCATCAAGGCAGGAGACAGACACCCATTTTGAGCGTGGGGAGAGGCAATGAAGGGGTCAGCTGTTGGCTGAAAGGGTGTTTCGCCACCAGTCGAGGGTGTCGGCCAACGTTTGTTCCAGAGGCATCTCCGCTTTCCATCCGGTGAGCGCCCTGAACTTGCCGGCGTCGGCGACGACCCTGGGGATATCCACGGGGCGGAGCCGGCTGGGGTCCTGCTCGATCCGAATGGGGATGCGGCTCAGAGAAAGAAGGATATCGAGTAGCTGCCTGATCGAGACGGCCCGTCCGCTTCCCAGATTATAGACATCGCCCGGTTTCCCCATCGAAACTGCCAGATGGTAGCCGCGCACGATGTCCCGCACGTCGGTGTAGTCCCGTTCGGCGTCGAGGTTGCCCGCTTTGAGAACCGGCGGTTTCAACCCCAGCTCTGCCTCGGCTATCTGCCGAGCGAAGCTCGAAGCCACGAAGCGATCGCTCTGGCCGGGTCCCACATGGTTGAATGGGCGGACGCGAACGATGGGCAGGCCGTAGGCTACGAAGTACTGATAGCCCAGCATGTCCTGGGCCACCTTGCTGACGGCATAGGGGTTGGCCGGCCTGAACGGCGTGCCCTCGTCGATCGGAATATCCTCCGGCTGCACCATCCCATATTCCTCATTGGAGCCCACAACCATGATGGTCGGATGCCCTCCGGAGGCGAGGACAGCCTGGAAGAGGTTGACCTGGCCGATAATGTTGTTGACCAGGGTGCCAGTTGGATCGGCAAAGGCGGTGGGAACGAAAGACTGGGCCGCCAGGTGAAAGATCCAGTCGGGCTGTACCGTCTCGACAATCTCCCGAAGACGGTCTGCCTCCATCAGGTTCCCTCTCCGCACCTCGAGTCTGGAACCCAATTCCTGCTCGATGTCTGCCGTGCGTTCGTCTGGAAGGGCCATTCCGTGGATCTTCGCGTCGGTGGCGCCGACCAGATATCTGGCCAGATGCTTGCCCACGAAGCCGGCCATCCCCGTGATTAGAGCCCGTGTTGTGGTGTGAGTCACGATGTAACCAATCCGCGTACTTGGTTGTGGAGTTGCTGTTCGGGGCACTATTTGGGGGCGAGCCCTCAACCCGCCCCCGAATAGTAGACTCTACGCTTCGGTTCCCGCAAGGGTCTTGCCCGCCTTGTGGCCGTTGCTGGACTGTGCCTCCATGGGTCCCAGCCCCGCTTCTGCCCGCAGGACGTCCGCCTTGTCGGTGATCTCCCACGGGGCATCGATGTCGTTCCGGCCGAAGTGCCCGTAAGCAGCCGTGGCCTTGTAGATCGGCCGGCGCAGCTGCAGATGGTGGATGATGGCGGCCGGCCTCAGGTCGAAGTGCTTCTTCACCAACTCCAGTATTCTGGCCGGGGTCACCTTCTCTGTGCCGAAGGTCTCGATCATGATGGACAGCGGTCTCGCCACGCCGATGCCGTAGGAGATCCGAATTTCGAACCTGTCGGCCAGTCCGGCAGCCACCACGTTCTTAGCCACGTACCGGGCCATGTAGGCGCCCGAGCGGTCCACCTTTGTGGGGTCCTTACCGGAGAAGGCGCCTCCGCCATGCCGGGCCATGCCGCCATAGGTGTCCACGATGATCTTGCGGCCCGTCAGCCCTGCATCACCCATGGGGCCACCGATGACGAAGCGGCCGGTTGGATTGACGTAATACTTGGTCTTGTCGTCCAGCATGCCGGCAGGAATGATCTGCTTGACAACCTCTGCCATTATATCGGCGCGGATCTTCTCGTAATCGGTGACCGGGTCGTGCTGGGCCGCGATGACCACCGCGTCCACCCTCTTCGGCTGGCCCTGTGAGTACTCCACGGTGACCTGAGACTTGCCGTCTGGTCTCAGATATGGGAGTATCTTTTCCTTGCGCACGAGGGCCAACTGCTTGCACAGCCGATGAGCCAGGGAGATCGGCATCGGCATCAGCTCCTCTGTCTCATTGCATGCGAATCCGATCATCATGCCCTGGTCGCCGGCCCCAGTAGCCTCTACTGCCTTGTCCCAGGCCTCGCCGGATCGGACTTCCAGCGCTCTGTTCACGCCCTGGGCGATGTCCGGCGACTGCCCCTTGATGGAGACGATCACTCCACAGGTCTCGGCGTCGAAGCCATACTTGGCCCTGGTGTAGCCCACATCCCTGACGGTGTTGCGTGCGATCTCGGGAATGTCCACGTAGCAGCTGGTGGTGATCTCGCCGGCTACCAGGACCAGCCCGGTGGTTGTCGCGGTCTCGCAGGCGACCCGGGCGCTGGGATCCTTGGACAGTATCTCATCCAGCACGGCATCCGAGATCTGGTCGCACAGCTTGTCGGGATGCCCCTCAGTGACCGATTCCGAGGTGAAGAAGCTTTGCTCGGTCGTCATGAAGGTGTTGCTCATTTTCTCGCTCCTCTCCTGCTTGAGCGATCAGCCGCCGCAGTCAGCTATCAGTCCCCGGCTGACTGCTCATGGCTGAAGGCTGCTAGCTCACTCACGTTCCCGATTCCCAGGAGGCCAAGTACTTCACCTGCTCGGGGGTGAGCACGTCTATGGATACGTCCATTGATTTCAATTTGAGCCGGGCGATCTCCCGGTCGATCTCCAGCGGGACATCGTAAACCTTCCTCTCCAGCTCCTTGCCCCGGTGCACCATGAACTCGGCTGCCAGGGACTGATTGGCGAAACTCATATCCATGACAGCGGCCGGATGCCCCTCGGCGGCGGCCAGGTTCACCAGCCTCCCCTCGCCCAGCAGGTAGACCCGATGCCCGTCCGGGTAAACGTACTCGTCCACGAACTCTCGGATGCGACGTTTGGCCTTGGCATCTCTCTCCAGGGCGGCGATGTTGATTTCGTCGTTGAAGTGGCCGGAGTTGGCCATGATAGCCCCGTCTTTCATCACCGCCAGGTGCTGGGCGTCGATGACGTTCAGGTCGCCGGTGGTGGTGACGAAGACGTCGCCGATCGGCGCGGCCTCGGCCATAGGCATCACCCGGTAGCCATCCATCAGCGCCTCCAGCGCCTTGACAGGGTCTACCTCGGTCACGATCACGTTGGCACCCATCCCCTTGGCTCGCATGGATACGCCGCGGCCGCACCAACCGTACCCGGCTACCACGAAGTTCCTGCCCGCCAGCAAGAAGTTGGTGGCTCGCAGGATGCCGTCGATGGTGCTCTGGCCCGTACCATACCTGTTGTCGAAGAAGTGCTTGGTCATGGCCTCGTTGACCGCGACGATGGGGAACTTGAGCACGCCGTTCGCCTGCATGCTGCGCAGCCGAATCACGCCCGTGGTGGTCTCCTCGGTGCCGCCAAGAACGTTGGGCAGCAGCGCCTGGTGTTCCTTGTGGAGTGCGGAGACCAGATCGGCCCCGTCGTCCATGGTGATCTGGGGCTCGTGAGCTAGCACGGCCTCGATGTGGCGGTAGTAGGTAGCGTTGTCCTCCCACTTCTGAGCGAAGACGGAGATCCCGTAATCCATCACCAGGGATGCCACGACGTCATCCTGGGTGGAGAGGGGATTGCTGGCACAAAGGTAGACCTCGGCGCCGCCCGCTTTCAGCGTTCTGACCAGGTTTGCCGTCTCTGTGGTCACGTGCAGGCAGGCTCCAACCCGAAGCCCTCGCAGCGGCTTCTCTCGTTCAAATCGCTCCCGGATCAGCCGCAGGACCGGCATCTGGGACTCTGCCCACTCGATCCGCAGCTTCCCAGTGGGAGCCAGAGAAAGGTCCTTGGCGTCGTTCTCAACCGGGACCATGTTCGTCATTCCGTCGTCTCCTAATTCACTAAGTGGTCCGTCCATCAAGTGGGACGCACTTTCGCGAGCCATGCCCGAGGCTCAAGCCTCGGGCTGAAAAGACCAAGCCCAGTAAACTGGGCTGAGACCAAGCCGTCTCGTTCCGCCGGCGGTCCCAGCCCGCTTCAGCGGG
>DAHXJB010000209.1:0-5311 GCA_027372455.1 Chloroflexota bacterium
TCTTCGACTACTACATGGGCAGGACCGTATCGGGTTACCAGGCGAGGGTCGCCGCCGGCACCGACCTTCCGGTCAACACCACCATCTACGACTATCCCAACGACCTGCCCTACTTCGACATCGTCTATCGCAAGGGGACGATTTTCCTGGACAAGCTGCGGACGCTGATGGGAGAAGAGCAGTTCCTGAGCCTGATGCGGGACTACATTCGGACCTACGCCAACAAGGTGGCCTTTCCCAGGGCATTCCTGGATATGGCCTACACGAGGGCCGGTCCGGCTCTACCGCCGCTGATCGCCCAGTACTTCAGTTACGGGGCCTTCGCCGGTGGGAAGGGCTATCAGCTGCAGGTCTCATGGCCGAACAAGCTCACCTCATCGGGATCGGCCACCCTCAGCTACCAGGCCAGCTTCCCGGTGGCAGACGTGAAGGTCTGGCTGGACAACCGGCTGCTGTATCATGGGACCGGGGGCCACCCCGTGAAGCTCTCCCTAACGGGGGTTGAGGAGGGGGAGTACGTCCTTAGGCTGGATCTGCTGAACAATCAGGGCGCCCTGTACCAGCGAGGAGAGCGCGCGAAGGTGGGTCCGCGTCCGGTGGCTACACCCACACCATCCGCATCGAAGGAGATGGAGACAGGAAGCGCGCTCGCTCAGAGAGAGAACAAAGCAGGAAGTTCCGCCGCTCAGGATGTGAATGGGCTCAACCCTACCCCTCACCCTGTGAACACGCCGGGGGGCACGTTCACGCCTCCCCCAAGGGGCGAGGGGCATAATTCCCTCTCCCTTTGGGAGAGGGTCAGGGTGAGGGTATTAAGCCTCCTCGACGATGCGATAAGAGGTCTCAATCTTCGCCGTCTTCCCTAGCATGGCGGACGCGGAGCAGTATTTCTCCTCGGAGAGCTGGATGGCTCGCTTCAGGGCGTCCTCGGACAGGTTGCGGCCGCGAACGATGTACTCGACCCGGATGTGGGTGTACACCTTGGGGTCTTGCTCGGCCCTATCACCGTTGACCACCACGTCGAAGCCCGTGACATCCTGTCGCGATTTCCTCATGATGGAGATGACGTCGAGACCCGTGCAGCCAGCCAGGCCGGCCAGCAATAGCTCCATCGGGCGGGCCCCGCGGCCCTCGCCGCCCTGATCCGGCGACGCATCGATCTCAAGCCTGTATCCCGATCCCACACTGACGTCAAAGTGCATGCCCCCGGTCAGGGTTGCCTTGGCTTCCATGACGACGAGACCTCCAAGTCCAATTCGCAGCAGAGGCGACCCTTGGGTCGCCCCCCGTCACAAGGTGTTCCGTTTGCCGCTGGCCGGCCGATAGCTAGCCGACCAGCTGGGCGTCCCGGCTCTCGACTTCCCCTTCGTCCACCAGCGATTCGATGTAGTGCTGAGCGGCGAGAGCGGCGGTGGTGCCGTCGCCGACGGCGGTGGTGACCTGTCGGGTCAGCTGCGACCGGACGTCACCCGCGGCAAAGATCCCCTTGAGAGAGGTCTCCATGTGAGCATCGGTCACCAGATGGCCCTGCTTGTCGCGCTCCACGGGCCCGTGGAACATCTCGGTGTTGGGCACGAAGCCGACGAAGACGAAGACACCGCCGACCTCCAGCTTCTCGGGCTGCCCGTTGTGCAACAGCGACAGGGACTCCACCTGATCGCTGCCATTGATCTGCTCCACCGTCGCGTTCAGGATGAACTCCATCTTCGGGTTGTTTCTGGCCTTCTCCTGGAGATCCGGGGCTGCCCGGAGCTCGGACCTGCGGTGGATAAGGTACACCTTGCTGGCGAAGCGAGTGAGGTACATTCCCTCCTCAACCGCAGCGTCGCCACCTCCTACCACAGCGATTACCTGGTTCTGAAAGAAAGCGCCATCGCAAACCGCGCAGTAGGAGACACCTCGCCCGGCGAACTCCTCCTCACCCGGAATCCCCAGCTTTCGAGGCTCGCCTCCGGCGGTCACGATGACTGCCTTGGCCAGGTACTCCTTTCCATCGGAGGTGTGGACGACCTTACGGTTACCATGAGGTCTGATGGTGGTCGCCTCTTCCATCACTATCTTGAGGCCGAACTTCTTGGCCTGCTTCTCCATCCGCTCGGCCAGATCCGGGCCGGAGATGCTCTCGAACCCGGGATAGTCCTCGATCTTCTCGGTGTTGAGCATCTGGCCTCCCGGCCACTTCCTCTCCAGCAATACTGCCTTCATCTTGGCTCTAGCTGAATAGAGGCCAGCGGTAAGGCCAGCGGGTCCACCCCCGATGATTACCACATCGTACTCTTCCATAAAGACAATAACCTCCCGCACCACGGCATTCCCGTGGGCACATTCTATAACACCGAGATTTCTCGGACTAGTCGTTCGCCGGACACCGAGACCTGGAGCTAATGGTCCAGGCCGATGGGCACGAAGGCTCGCTGGAGCTCAGTTCACCAGCTTGATGGCCTTGGCGGGGCAGTTGTCCACGCACTTCGAGCAGGCCCGGCAGCGGGACCAGTCCAGGAGAGGCATCTCGTGTGGCTCATCCTGGTATATGGCCCGCACGGCGCAGAGCCGCCGAACGGAACAGACTCCCTCCGGACAGAGGTCCGGATTGCATCGATCGGGGTCCAGCAGCGCCTTAGACATCGCCGCTACCCTTCTCCTTGAGCTCCGCACGCAGACTTGCTATCTCGTCCTCCAGATCCTCTATCTCCAGCAGCATGGCAGGACGCACCGAATGCGCCGGCATGCGGCTCTTGAGATCGGCCAGCTTGGCCTTCAACTGCTGGAGTCGTTCGTTATCGTCCATGCTATACTACTCTCCGATCATCGGCTTTCGGCCTAAAGCCATCAGCGGCAGTTAGAGCCAGTAGAGAGGAGTGAGTCTCATACTCAGGCCTCGAACCAACCCCGATCGAGAACGAGGGGTTGAGGGCCGGCCGTCGACGCCTTGACGGATATACCCCCCTACCGTATATTACGATACTGTCGAGAGTTGATCCTGTCAACTCCTTGGAGGCTGTGGTGGAAGCAAGCATCGATAGAGTCCTGCGGGAGGCCAAGACCATCGCCGTGGTCGGCCTCTCCCCGAAGCCGGAACGAGCCAGTTTCGGCGTCGCCAGCTACCTGCAGCAACATGGCTACCATATCATACCGGTGAACCCCACGGTGGACCAGGTGCTGGGCCAGAAATCTTACCCCGATTTGACCTCGGTACCGGAGAGGATCGATGTGGTAGACATCTTTCGGCGATCCGAGGATGTCCCCCCGGTGGTCGATGAGGCGATCCGGGTGGGAGCAAAGGTGATCTGGATGCAGGAGGGCGTCATCAACGAAGCTGCCGCCACCAAGGCCCGACAGGCAGGCCTTGAGGTGATCATGGACAGATGCATGCTGAAAGAGCACCGGCGGATGTCCAATCCATTAAGATGAGGTAGATCGAATGGAGTCAAACGGCAACGCTACGAACGTCGTCAACGTCTTCGACGACGCCGCCAGCGCCCGCTTCTGCAGCAGCGGTTGAGGGCCACCACAATCTCAGGAAGAGATTACGCAAGTCGTCGCCTGGTATCTGAGCAGGGAGTACGGTAGCAGCGTAGAGGTGAACTACAACGACCTCTCGCGGGCAAGTGTGCGGCAGAGGTTCCCTCAGGTGATGGAGAGGCTGCAGAAGGGGGATATCATTCTTCCGGCCGTCTTCGTCGACGACGAGATGGTGAGTCTGGGCTACGTGGACTACTTCAGCGTGGCCAAGGCTATCGAGCGTTCTCGATCAAAGCAGCAGGCCACATCCTGAATCGGACAGGATAGGATAGGATACGGGTACCTCTATGGATGTGCTATTCGTGGCCGTGATGTTCATGGTCTTGGTGGCCCTGATGTCGAGGGCAGGGTGCGGCAGTGGAGGAGGGGGTTGAGGGATCTGAGGCTCCGCGGTGCGGGGCGAACGATCGCGTTGTGACCCTCCCAGTGTGGAAACAGGGCGAGGAGACCCGGTTGCTAAACCGGGCCCCCTCGCCCTTTGTGTGCCTTCAGGCGGCGAGACGGGGCTCTCGTGTCCAGATGGGAACAAATGGCTAGTAAAGACGCTCGCAAGTTTCGCCGAGAACTGCCGATACTATTAGGTGAAGACAATCACTCGTTGCGGAGAAGGAGATACAAGTGGTCAACGACAGCTCACCCATCGAACTGGCAGACTACCGAAGCGGGAAAGAGTTGGAGGTCAAGCTCCGCAAGACCCTAAAGACCGAAGCGCCGGACCATGATCCGGAATTGGCTGAGATCCTGGCCAAGGTCATTCGGGACTGGCTCGACGACGAATGAAGCGTGAAGATTTCTCCCCTACCACCGATAATCCTTACCCTGCTTGCCCCAGTTGGAGGTTAGAGCCACCAGATCGAAGAGATCCACCCGACCATCAGCCGTCAGGTCTGCCAATGTCGCGTGCCCGCTAGGGTCCTCGGAAACCCGCGGTCCGAAGTGCTCCTCCAGGAAGGCTCGGTCCGCCTCATCCACCAGGCCGGCCGAACTCCCAGAGTCCACCAGGTTGCCCGACAGCAGCTTGAGGGGCGGCAGCACCACACTGTCTGCCGCCCCGACCACCACCTTGTCACGGTTGGCGATTAGATAGCCCTGATAGGATGCGGTCACCCTGTATGAGCCGGGCGGCACCGACAGGGAATAGCTACCAGCACTGGCTGTGGTCGACTGATGTGAGCCCGCCGTCACCACCACTCCCGAGTGATCCCCTCTGGCCTGCAGCCTCACCACACCCTCGATGTAGCCGGGGACCGGGGGGCCCAGGGTAGCCGTCGGCGATGGTTGAGGAACGGGGGTGTCCGTGGGGACCGGCAGAGCTGTTGCCGTGGGAGTGCTGGTGGGTATTGCCGTCGCCGTTGGGGTGGGATCGACCACGAAGCCGTCGATCACCACGTCGTATCCACCGCTGTTCATCGCTCTGGAACCGCTCACCCTCACGGTGATGACGTGGTCCCCGGGCGACACGGGGTAGGCTACCTCCTGCTGCCACTCCAGGGTGCCGGCACCGTATAGGACAGCCTCAGGCTGGGGCGTGGCATCGATCAGCACCTCGCCGATACCCTCCTCCGGTCCCTTGGCGGAGATCAGCGCTATCTTCGATCCATGGAAGGCGAATCGAGCCTCGGCGCCTGTCTGAGAAGATCGATGCGCCGAGCCACCGTCGGGGCCGGCGCCTGTCCAGACCGTCCAGCCCGAAGAGTACTGGATCTCCGCCGCGTCATCCCCGTATCGACCGGCCGGCGCGGGTGCTGGAGTTGGAACTACGGTAGCGGTCGACGTGGGAGACGGGGAT
>DAHXJB010000218.1:0-4929 GCA_027372455.1 Chloroflexota bacterium
AGGTTGGGCAACACCTCCGACCGTAGCCTGGGCCGCGGCGGCGCGCAACAGGTTCGGGTTGCTCACCAGATCGGATCTGACCGCGATGTCGGAGGCCCCTGTGCCGGTGAAGAACCCGGTCAGTCCGGAGGTGTCCGTCTCCTTGGGGTAGCCCAGATCGAACTGGGTGTTGAGTTGGGTTATGAGGGTGGAGGCGAACAGATCTAGCTTGCCGGCTATGCTGGAGGTCACCGAGGGGTCCAGGGTGGTGTCACGGAGATTCTGAAGACCAACCAACTCGCCGTCGGTGGCCGCAAGGGTGGCCTGGTCGGCGGTGGTGGCGATGTTGCGGTCCTGGTCGACGGTGATGGTGCTCATGGAGTTGGCGATCAGCAGGGCGTAGCTGCTGCCGTTGACCAGGTCCCAGGTGGCCGGGACGCCCGACGCGGTGACCGGAACCGAGACGGTCACCGAGCCGTTGGTCTGCTCCTGGTACGTGATCTTGAGGGCCTTTGCCAGCTTGTCCAGCAGTAGGTCTCGTTGATCGCGCAGATCGTTGCCCGGGTCGTTGGCGACCTGCAGTTGTTGGATCTGCTGGTTTAGGCTGGCTATCTGGGAGAGCCAGGTGTTTACGTCGCTGACCTTGCTGGTGACGTCGTTATCCGCTTGAGTACGAGCATCGGATAGTTGAGTAGCGGCGCGTTTGATGACGCTGGCAAGGACGGTGGAGTTTTCCACCACGGCGGCTCGGGCGACGTAGCTTCCAGGATTTGCGCTGAGGTCGTGCCACGAAGCCCACATCTTGCCGAGGAGAGCGTTTATGCCCTGGTCCGAGGGCTCGTTGAAGATAGACTCGATCTCCTCCATGTTGCTCTTGGTCGTGTCCCAGGTCCCGAGGGCAGCAAGTTGGTCCCGCAACTGGTTGTCCAGGAAGGCATCGCGCATGCGGCGGATGGTCGAGACCTCGACGCCGTTGCCGGCCTGGGCAAGGCCGGAGTTGATGGCAAGGCTGGTGCTCGGAGCAGCCTTCATCAGGACCTGCTGGCGGGTGTAGCCATCGGTGTTGGCGTTGGCGACGTTGTGGGCCGTGGTGTCGAGCGCCGTCTGCTGCGCCATCAGAGCGCGAAGTCCGATGCTCAGAGTGGAAAAGGCGGATCTCATGGGCAGAGCTCCTCTTAGTTGCTCATGCCCGGCAGTCGACCATCACCGTGTTCGTGGCGGCTACCGGCTGCCGTCCGTCGCTGGTGTACACTTCACCCGTCCCCATGGATCGGCGAAGCTGGCGGATCGATTCCCGCACGAGGTCCAGCGACTTTCGCATCAGGAGCAGGTTGCTTTCGTTGGATTCCCTCAGTCGAGCCACGGTATCCATGACTCGTTGCCGAAGCTCGATCAGCCTCGTGGAGTCCTCACCCTCGATGGCCTCAGCCAGCTCGAGAAGCGAGGTGTCGGGAGACAGGGACAGGGCGGCGCAGACGACTCGCGCCACCGTCCTTCGGCGCTGTTCCAGCCGCTCCATCTCCTCCACCAGGCCGTCCTTCTGCCGAGTCGCGATCTCCAAATCGTGGACCCGACCCTCCAGCACCGCCAACCGCTCCTGGTCCGCAAGATCCAGCAACCGGAGGCATATTTTCTCCTGGGCGGACATGATCTTTATCAGCTCGGCGCAGTCTGTTGAGCCCCGAGCGTCAGGTCGAACTTTCTTGAAGGTATGGACACTCATTTCATCCTCGATGCCACGATCGCCCTGGCAATCTCGGATGCCGACGTGGGATATCTACCGTTCTCCACCTGGTCCCGGAGCGCATTCACCTTCTCGTCCCGGACGTCCTTGGAGTTCTGCACAGCCTCGCTCAACTTGAGAAGCAGTTGCGCCTGCTCCGAGATGATGGCCTCATCCGGCGCCCGACGCACGGATACCCCTTTGTGTGCCTTTCGCTGCGTCTGATCCACGGGCTGGATACGCTGGTCACGAATGGCACCGGATTGAGTTGGGCTGCTGCTGGAGACATCCATAGTCGTTCACCCCCGAGGTTACCTTGGCCATCCTGGCGATACACTACGATAATCGGCAGACTTCTCTGAGTTCTTTAGCCCCTGGGCCTGGTACCTTTTTCTTATTCTTACACTTTTCCGACTTCATTCACCGCTTTCCCCAGCAATTCGTCCTGCGCCTGGACCATTCGCAGGTTGGCCTGATAGGCCCGCATCAGTTCGATCATCTTTCCGGTCGTGGCGACCTGGTCGGCGTTCGACGACTCCAGGAACCCGCTCCTGACGGTAGTGTTAATCGCGGGAAGCGGGGCGAGGGAGTTCGGATCCTCCGGAGTGTACATTCCACCTCCGACTTTTGCCAGCATCGTTCCAGGGTCGAACTCAACCACGTTCAGTGCGTCTACTTCCTGACCGCCGACCACGATGGTGCCGTCCGCTCGAATCTCGTCGATCGTTCCGTCCACCTGCACCTCCCCGTTGACTCCCAGGACGGGATATCCGTCGCTTGTGACGAGAAGGCCGTTGCCGTCGACCTGGAGGTTTCCGCCGCGGAAGTAGAGATCTCCATCGGGAGTTCTCACCTGCAGGAAGCCGTCGCCCTCAAGGGCCACGTCCAGGGTCCTGTCCGTCCTGTCGAGTTGACCTTGCTGGAAGTCAACGTAGACCCCGTCGAGCCCCACCTTGGTCGCCAGGCTTCCCACCATCGAAGGCGCGCCCGCCGACACGAGTCTTGCGTTCCCTTCCTTCTTCGCCACCCGGTCTACGACACTGGCGAAGCTACCGGTCGGCACGTCTTCCTGCTTGTAGCCGACGGTGTTGAGATTAACCAAGTTTCTACCTAGAACCTCCTGCCTCGCTAATTGGACCTTCATGGCCTCCAGCGACGTCTGTATTCCGCGTAACAACTCAGATCGCTCCTCTTCTGCTCCCTCTCCCTTTGGGAGAGCGTGCCTTTCCCTCTCCCAAAGGGAGAGGGAATCGTCCCCTGCCCTACGCTACCCCTCGGTGCGGCGCCAGTACTGCAACTGGGCTCTCAACCTCAGGATGGTTCGCGTGTGAAGCTGGCAGACCCTCGACTCGGAGATGGACATCACCCGGCTGATCTCCCGCATGGTCAACTCCTCCTTATAGTAGAGCGAGAGGAGCAGCTTCTCCCGATCGTTCAGGGCGGAAATGGCTTCGGTCAGGGCCTCCAGCAGGCTTCGCCTCTCCGCGAGCGAAACCGGGTCCGGGCTGCTGGTATCCTCCAGGGTGGATATCAGCAAGGGCGTCTCGCCGTCCCCCTCGCTTGCCAGCATGGAGTCCAAAGAGATGGTGGCAGGGCCGACTTCCGAAAGAGTCTTCCTGTAAGTGTCCACGTTTTGGCCGAGACGGGTGGCCACCTCCTGGTCCGTCGGCAGCCGGCCCAGTTCCCCCTGGAGGTCCGACATCGCCCGCTCGATCTCCTTGGCTTTCTGTCTCGCGGTCCTGGAGATGATGTCGAGGGACCGCAACTGGTCGAGGATCGAGCCTTTGATACAGGTGATGGCGTAGCTCTCGAAGGGCACGCCTCGTTGGGGCTCGAAATGCTCCACTGCCCTGATCAGCCCCAGCATGCCGGCGCTGATGACGTCGTCCATGTCCAGCACGGCCGGCAGCGCCACCGAGATCCTTCCTGCAACGTACTTCACCAGCGGCGCATACTGCAGGATCAGGCTCTCTCGGGCCTCGCGGTCTCCCTGTACATGGTGGGCTTGCCACAGCTCTTCAGCGACCACTATAGCTGCCACCGCGTCATCTCCTTTGCCGTACTAGCCAAGGTTGCGTTCCCCTAGTTCTCCGCCATCGCTTCTGTGACAACGCCGCCCTCGCTGCTGGCCTCGACCTCGGGCTCAGGCGGCGTGGCGGTGGCTTTCTTCAGCCTGATGGCCAGCGCGGCCGCCAGTCCAAGCAAACCGAAGAGCGCGAGGGCCGCAAGACCACGCTGCATCGCCGTGCCTATCGAGGCTCCTCGGAGCAGAGCGATGGCGTTCACCGCGAAGAAGAAGCAGAGTCCGACGTCCAGGGACAATGCCACCACCAGCTTTCCCATGGCCATGCACCCCCTACTCGTGCGAGCAAGCCCCTGCTTGCGAGCCAGGCCGGGCGGTGGGACGTGGCGCGACGAACAGGCAGCGCCACGCGCGCTCCCAGGCTCCCAGGCAGAAGCGGCTCCCCTACCTCAAGCCCCGTCTCCGCAGCACCTGTTGCTGGTGGAGCACGAAGGCAGCTACGCGATCCCGACCCTTTCGGTCCATGTCTCGGAAGGACGTTCCCACCTGCCACTTCTGTAGCACGCCCGTCTGGATGACGGCGCTTCGGACCACCTTCGCCTTCACCTCGAGCCGGCCGTACCCGCGAGGAAGTTCAAGTACGACGTAGAGGACATCTCCGATGGAGAGGGGATCGCGGCTCACCAGGCCGATGCCTCCCGCGCTCAGGTTCGTTACGAGCGTGAAGCGAGGTCGCAGGGGTCGCCGTTCCCCGCCCTCTTCCACCACCGCGATCTCGATCGGCTCCATCGACAGGTCTATCCGGGCATGGGTCCGCCTCTCTTCGCGCCTCACCGACCGAATGTCCGTTAGATATAGGACCGGGAAGGGGGACTGAGAGCGGCCCCCGACCACGGCCTGGAAGTGATAGCGTGCCCCACGCGCGTTGAAGTAGGCGGACACCTGAGTGTTGAGCGGCAGAGTGACGAAATCTCTCCGATGCATCGGCGTGGATACGACGATGGCGTCGTCCAGGACGTCCTCGATGCGGCTCGAATAGGTGACCTGGTCCTTCGTCTCCTGCATCGCATCTGCGTCGTCCGGGATGATGACGATGCGTTGGCCGATGGGCACATACCTGAAGGCGCCGTTTGTAGACATCATGTTGGATCTCCCTTGGGCACTCCAACAAAGTAGGTTATGAGATTCTGGGGACACCCCAGAC
>DAHXJB010000219.1:0-2305 GCA_027372455.1 Chloroflexota bacterium
CATCGTCGAAGGGGTTGTACTGACGCTGGGAAGCCTGGGGCGCAACCTTCTCGGGCAAATCCTCATCACCTTTCATATTGTTGAGCACTCCCATCACAGTTAGTGGCAGTGCGCCGAGCAGCATGCCTGCATCAGCCATTATACTCTCGTGGCGCGAATTGGGTGCTTGCGCCACACCGCGCTCGCACCTCTCCAGGGGCATGGCCGATGGGCACGTAACGTGCGCAGGGCGCGCCCGGGCCTAACGACGGCGTCGGCCACGTCGACGTCGCGGGATGGAGGCCCCAGTCGGTGCCGGAAAACGGCCGGATGAAGCCTCCGCTCTACTGGTTGGCGGCTGGGCGTGGGGGAATCGAAGCTTCGGAGGGTGCCGTGCCGGCCATTGTCGTTGAACGGCCCCAGGGCGGGTGTTAGAATTGTAGTTGGCAGTGGAGTTAGCGCACTGTTGGGGGTTGGACACGCAATGGAGTCTGTCTTAGTTTTGAATCAAAACTACGAGCCGCTCAACATCTGCAACACCAAGCGCGCCCTGGTCCTGGTGGATGGTGGAAAGGCGGAGGTGCTGGAGCATGGTGCCGGCGGTATTCGGACCCCTTCCCGCACCTTCCCGAAGCCCTCGGTCATCCGCCTGGTCTACCTGATCAAGCGGCCTCGCCCGCGGGTCAAGCTGTCGAGGCGCGAGATCTTCCATCGGGACCACCACGTCTGCCAGTACTGCGGCGCCAAGACCAAGGATCTAACCATCGACCACGTGGTGCCCCGCCACAGGGGCGGCAAGCACAGCTGGGAGAACCTGGTGAGCGCCTGCCGCGGCTGCAACCACCGCAAAGGTGGCAAGACCCTGGAGGAGAGCAAGATGAAGCTGCTTCGGCTGCCCTTCGAGCCGAAGAACAACAGCTACTACATCTTGTACCAGCACCTTCAGAGCTACGACGGGTGGTCCAAGTTCGTCCCGGAGTGGGAGATGGCGGACTAGGAAGTACCCAGAAGCGCGTTGCGCAGATCGGCCTCTTGCTCGGGCCTGCACAGCGCAATTAACTCGTCTCCCTCCTGCAGCATCAGCGGGCCCGAGGGGATCAAGAAGGCTCCGCCTCGGAGGACGGCCGCGATGGAGGACTCCGCCGGAAGGGCCAGGTCGCTGATATTCTTTCCCACCCCGCGGGCCCCTGGGTTGAGCACCGCCTCGACGATCTCCACCCCCATCCGCTGGATGGCCAGCAGGTGAAGCAGCGCCCTCCGTGGCATCTCGTGCTCGATCATCGACATCAGGATGGTGGTGGCACTCACGGTGACGTCGATCCCCAGCAGCCGGAAGAGGGGCTCGTTCTTGGGGTTGTTGACCCGCGCGATGGTCCTGGGCACGCCAAAATGGTTCTTGGCCAGTTGGCAAGAGACCAGGTTGTCCTCGTCGTCTCCCGTCACCGCTACCAGCACGTCACCCCGGCCGACCCCTGCGTCCTGCAGAGTGGCCACCTCACAGCCATTGCCCTTCAGGGCGACGTTTCCCAGATCCTCGACGATCTGGTCGACCCTCTCCGCGTTCCTTTCGATCAACAGGGCCTCGTGGCCCTGCTCCAAAAGCTCCTTTGTAAGGTAGTAGCCAACCTTCCCGCCGCCAACAACGACGATATACATCTATCCCTTCCCCAAGATCATCTCGTGAAGCAGGCGGGCCCCCACCAGCGTCGGACAGTAGGTCTTCAGCCCCAGCTTCTCGTAGATCTCACTCCGCCCCGGATCGTAGGTTCGGGCAATCACCATCGGCACGTTGAACACCTTCTGGGCGATCTGCGCCGACATGATGTTGCGGTTGTCGCCCTCGGTGGTGGCGACGAAGACATCCGCGTGTTCGACACCGGCACGCCTGAGCACATCCTCGTCGATGCCCGTACCCAGCACCGTTTTCCCGCCGAAGTCCGCCCGGAGACGCTTGAAAGAGGCGCTGTTGCGGTCGACTACAGTCACCTCGTGGCCCTCGGAATCCAGCACGTTGGCCAAGCGGCTGCCGACCCGTCCGCACCCCATAACGATTATCTTCATCCCTGCGTGTCCCCTCCTGACATTCCCGCTCCACAAGGCGGGCAGCGACTCAAGGGATCGGCTCCCTGCATACACACACTCTGGACGAGGCATTCTTCAGGACGTACATCACGGTGCTGCCGAGGTAGAACTGCTCGTACTGCTTTCGGTACCTCAAGCCCATCACGATCAGATCGATGCCCCGACGCTCCGCTTCCTCCACGATGGCGGTCCCCGCGTCCCGGGCCGGGTGCTGCACGCCCCCACGCTCGACGCGCTGGCGGCG
>DAHXJB010000231.1:0-14680 GCA_027372455.1 Chloroflexota bacterium
GACAAGGAAATGGAGCACTGGGTGAACCGTGGAACCGAGGAACCGAGGAACGCGAGATTACAACCCCGCTTATATCAAACTGGATTAGCAGTGTCAAGCTTGGGTGTCGCTGTCTTGGGTGTCACTGTCGCCCGCACCAGGTTGGGTTCCGTGGTTTGGGTTCCGCGGTTTTGGGCCTGTTACTGCGCCACAAGAGTCTTGATCTGTTCTCTATCCCCGAATACCATAGTGCACCAGCCGACTCGAGTCGACCTTTACAGCAGAATGGAGTAGTTCACGTGACAACATCAGCCAACGAACCGATCGTTATCCACGAGAAAGACGTAAAGCCGTTCGTCGCGGCGTCGCCAGACCATCGATCCCTGAAGATCGTGCTGTCACCTAAGAGGGAGCCGGTGGCGCCCGGCCTGGCCATTGGCATAGTGGAGCTGAAGCCGGGACCCGTCCCGCCGCCCCACTCCCACGCCACCACGCAAGAGGCCTGGTACTTCATCTCAGGTCGTGGCCAGATCCGGGTCGGGGACAAGACCATCGACGTGGAGCCCGGAACTGTCGTGGTCTCACCACCACAGGTTGAGCACCAACTGATCAACACCGGGACCGAGACATTGAAGGCCATCTTCCTTTTCACCCCGGCGGGCGACGAAGCAGCGCTGCTTGTCGAGTAGGAAGGACACAATAGCCGCGCACGCGGCCGCGATCTCGTGGTGATCGCAGGCCACGAACCGGCGCGCCACACTCCAGTTCTTTTCGATGCGCCGCCACTTGACAGGATGAGCCGTTCTGTGGTGGAATTCCTGCACCGTTCTTGCCATCGGCAGGAAAAGCACCAGCTTCGTCTCCTACTGTGCGAGGATTCCTGTGACCCAGGACTCGTTTACCGACACTATAGCCAAGCATAGCGGCACCTTTACCGACGCCCAACAGCGAATCGCGCAGTTCGTTCTACGGCGACCGTCGCAGGTCGCGTTCATGAACGCCCGCGAATTGGCTGAGGCTGTCGGTACCAGTGAGTCCTCGGTGATCCGCTTCGCCTACTCCGCCGGCTTCGACGGCTACCGCGGTCTCCAGGCTGTCGCCCAGCAAACGGTCAACTCTCAGATCACCATGCAGCAGCGTTATCTGCAGAGCTACCAGGGCGCGCGAGGGGATGTGGTCGCCACTACAATTCGCAACGACATCGACAACTTGGCTGCCCTGGAGCGATCGCTGCGGAGCACCGAGGTAGAGCGAGCCGCTGCCCAGATTGCCAGCTCCCGACGATGCTACGTGGTGGGCTTTCGAGGAGCTGCTGGCCTCGCCCTGATCGCCACCAGCGCCATCAACCAACTGTGCCACAACGCTGTGCAGCTCTCCTTCGATGCGGGAGACACCATAGATCTGCTGGTCGGGATAGGTCCCGAGGACGCCCTTCTGGCGATCTCCTTTCGTCGCTACGCACACCGCACCCTGCAGATCGCCCAGCTCGCCCAACAACGGGGAGCCTCAGTCATCGCTATTACCGACAGCGTGCTGAGCCCCCTGCGAGCTTATTCCAACGTGTTGCTCACCGCCGACGTGGAGTCGCCCAACTTCTGCTACTCCCTGGTCGCTCCTCTCAGCGTCATCAACATCCTGATACTAGCGCTGGCTCAGCACGTTGGAAGTGAAGCGGCCGCCCGGATCCGAGACTGGGAAGAAACCTATGGCCATTTCAACCTGCTGGAAGGCCTGAACAGCACTGGAGGGTTGTAGATGGAGGCAGGTCTTCCTTTCTCGATCGCGGCGCAAAAAGAGAGACTGGTGGCCGATCTTCAGAAACTGATCAGCTTTGACACCAGCCTTCCTCCAGGTGAGGGCTACCCGGAGATCACCGCGTGGTTGGCTGAGCAGGTTGAGGAATTGGGCTTCATCACTGAGAACGTTGCGGTTCCCGAGGATCTGTGGAACCGGCCGAGCCTGGGTTTCCATGGTCCCAGGGTTAACGTGGTTGCCCGGCGCAAGCTCGGCCGGCCGCCTCTTTCCATCTACGCCCACCTCGACGTAGTACCGGCTGGACCTGGCTGGTCCGTTCCTCCCTTCCAGGGAGTCGTAAAGGACGGCCGGATCTACGGTCGGGGTGCAGGTGATATGAAAGGAACCATCGCCAGCCTGCTGGCAGCGCTACGGGCGCTGAAGGCGGCCGGCCGGCCCCTGGCCTTCGACCCCATTCTGCTCTTCTGCACCGACGAGGAGGGAGGCAGCTACCCGGGAATACGCTATCTGGCGGAGCGGGGATACGTCGAGGGTCACCTGCTCTGCATGGACGGACAGGCCGCCCCACGCCGCTGGGCCGGGTGCTGCGGCATGGTGGACTACAGGATCACTGTACAGGGTCGAGGCGGCCACAGCGGAGGGTCCGACGAAACGGTGAACGCCATCGAATCCGCCGTACCGGTGCTGCAGTCACTCCTGGAGTTGAAAAGCCGGGTAGAGAGCAGGGCCTCCGGTATGCCGGCGGCGCCCCGCGAGCGAAGGAGCCACGTACACGCGCGGCTGAACGTCACCGTTTTTCATGGCGGGACCAAGCCCAACGTAATACCGGCCGAGTGCGAGCTGTGGGTCAACCGACGGTACCTTCCGGAGGAGTCGCTGGAGACCGTCCTGGCAGAACTTGAGGCAGCAGCACGGGTGGAAGGCGTCACAGTCGGACTCGACGGACCTGCAGCCCATCTTCCCCCCGTTCTGGATCCCCTGGGCCCCCACTGGCCCCGCTGGGAAGCGGCGCTGGCCCACGGCTTTGGATTCCGTTTATCCGACTTCGTCCGCTACGGGGCAAGCAGCTCTTCAGATATGGGTTGGGTTCAGATGGCCGGAATCCAGGAGATTCTGCTCGGGGGTGTCTCTCGACCGGACAGCAACATCCATGGCCCGGACGAGTGGGCCGCCATCGACGATCTGTTGGGGCTGGCCCAGGCCCTGGCGGTATACCTGTCAGATCAGACGGCTTCGTCGACGTAATCTGAAGTCTAGTAGGAGAGGAACAAAATGAAACAGAAGATAACCCGCCGCCAGTTCCTAAAGGGGTCGTCGCTGCTCGCCCTGACCGCCGCCCTGGCGAGTTGCGCCCCGTCGCCCGCGCCAGGCAGCGCCCCCAAGTCCGCGCCGGCAGGTACATCCGCACCGGCCGCCACCCCTGCAGCAGCCGTCGC
The DNA here is from genome assembly GCA_027372455.1 of Chloroflexota bacterium. Classification (GTDB taxonomy): domain Bacteria; phylum Chloroflexota; class UBA6077; order UBA6077; family UBA6077; genus JAJYNT01. Next base: position 3,171 of record DAHXJB010000231.1, read on the forward strand.
CGCCCCGACGGCCTCGACCGCTCCTCGTTCTGGGGGGTGGCTGAAGGTGAGCGTAAGCATGCGACCCAACACGCTCAACCCTCTCAAGCAGGTCAACAGCGCCGAGTACATGCTCGGGGAGATGATGTATTCCGGTCTCACCAGGGTGGGCAAGAAGATGGAGGCGGTGCCGGACCTGGCCACCTCATGGGAACATAACGCCGACCTGACCGAGTGGACCTTCAAACTGCGCAGCGGGGTGAAGTTCCACACCGGCGATCCGGTGACACCAAAGGATGTGGTAGCCACCTTCAAGGCCGTCATGGACCCCAAGGTCGCCTCCCCGGGCGCCAAGAACGTCGGCCCGATCCAATCGGTGACGGAGAAGGGGGACGACGCCGTCGTCTTCAAGCTGAGCGGCCCCTATGCCGACCTCCCAATCTCGATAGCCTACACCGACGCGAAGATCGTCCCGGCCAAGGCCTTGGACAACTTGGATGACCTGGCTACAAAGGATTTCGGCTCTGGCCCATTCAAGCTCGTGAATTTCACCCCGGGTTCCACTGTCAAGCTGGCCAAGAACCCCGATTACTTCCTGAAGGGTAGGCCCTACCTCGACGGGGTTATCCAGGCCGTGTACCCCGATAGCACTTCCGAGGTTGGCGCCCTCCTGAATGGAGACGTAGACCTGAACACCCAGGTAGACCCGAGTCAGTTCCCCAGGCTGCAGAAGCAGACCGGCGTCGTGCCGCTTCGCACTCCTTCCGGACAGTTCCTCAACTTGGTGCTCGGTTGCGACGTCAAGCCCTTCAACGATCAGAGGGTCCGGCATGCCCTGGCGCTCAGCATCGATCGGAAGGAACTAGTCGAAATGGTGCTGGAAGGGCTAGGCACCCCGGCCTACGACAGCCCCATCTCTTCTGCCTACCGGTTCTACTCCGCTGTGCCGGAACGAAAGCAGGATATCGCCAGGGCCAAGCAACTATTGTCCGAGGCCGGCTACCCCAACGGTCTGGACATCACGCTTCACGCCGCCGAGCGCCCCGGCACCCGAACTGCCCTCGCCGTCGCAGTCAAGGAGATGGCGGCACCGGCTGGCTTCCGGATCAAGGTCCAGAAGGACGCCTACGATCTCTACCTCAGCCAGATTTGGCGGAAGGCCAACTTCTACGTCGGCCTGTACAACATGCAGCCCACCGAGGATTCGTTGTTCTATCTGCTGTATACCTCCAAGGCTGCATGGAACGAGACCAAGTGGGACAACGCCGAGTTTGACAAACTGGTGGGGGACGCCCGCAAGACGGACGACGACGCGAAGCGCAAGGATCTGTACGCCAAGGCGCAGCTGCTGATGCACGATCAGATCCCCGCCATAATCCCCTTCTTCCAGGATCTGCTGGGTGGCCAGCGGGATTACGTCCAGAATTTCTACCTCCACCCGCGTGGGGCAGTGTTCTTCCTGGATGAGGTGTGGATGACCGGGGCCGCGCCCAAGCGCAACTAAGCCGATTTCCAATCAGGTGGACAGAAGTCCTTCGGGTGTTCGGCGAAGGACTTCTGCCACACCCACGTAGAGAGTCAAGATGAGCCTAGCCTATCTGGTCAAACGCTTGCTCTGGATCCTGGTCACCCTGTTGGTGGTGTCCGTCGTGGTCTTCGGCATCACACAGATCCTGCCCGGGAACGCAGCGGTGATGATCCTGGGCCAGTATGCGACGCCGGAAGCCCTCAAGGCGTTGGAGCAGCAGCTGGGACTGGATCAGCCGAGCTACGTCCAGTACCTTCACTGGCTTGGCCATCTCCTTACCGGGGACTGGGGCACCTCCATGCAGATGTCGCGACCCGTTCTGCCGGTCGTGCTCCAGGCCCTGGGCAACTCCCTGTTCCTGGCGATCCCAACGCTGCTGCTCGTCGTCGTCTTGTCGATTCCGCTGGGCATCCTTGCCGCCGTCTATCGGGGAAGCGTCTTCGACATGGCCATCACGATGCTTTCCTACCTGGGGGTATCACTCCCGGAGTTCGTGACGGCCACGCTGCTGCTCGCCTTCCTTGCACGGCCGCAGCTGGGGATCTTTCCCTCGGGCGGCTTCGTGCCACCCACCCAAAACCTGGTCGAGTCATTGCGCTCGGTGGCTCTGCCCATCGTAGCGATGGCCATCATTCTGATGGCACACATAAGCCGGCAAACCCGCTCGGAGATGGTGGACGTACTGCACTCGGATTACGTCCGAGCTGCCATCCTCAAGGGTCTGCCTATGCGGACGGTTCTGATTAAACATGCCCTACGAAACGCTCTGCTCCCCACCATCACGGTGCTGGCTCTAGACGTCCGTTACCTGCTGGGTGGCATAGTGATCGTGGAGGAGGTCTTCGCCTTTCCGGGCATAGGCCGTCTCACTGTTTTCGCGGTCCAGAACCGCGATCTTCCACTCATCCAAGCTTGCGTCCTGGTACTGGCCGCCGTGTGCGCGCTGGCCAGTCTGGCCGCGGACATACTGTACGCTTATGTTAACCCGCGCATTGAGTACAACTAAACGGCTGTCCCCTCTGTTTGGGTCATTCCATGGCACTCTGGGTAGCCTGCTCATGGTGCTGCTGGCTGCGGTCGTCCTCTTCGGGCCCCAGATGGCTCCCTACTCGCCGACCCAGTTCCACGCCGGCCATCGGCTGGAGGCGCCCAGCGCCAGTTTCCTGCTCGGCACCGACCAGTTCGGTCGCGACGTGCTCAGCCGGGTGCTCGCCGGTGGCCGCGACAGCGTCCTATTCGGGGTGGTCTCCACCTTTCTTGCCACTCTGGTCGGGCTGGCAATAGGCGTCTTCTCGGGGTACGTTGGCGGCCGCACCCACGACGTCCTCATGCGGCTGCTCGACTCCGTCATGGCCATTCCCACCCTGCTCTTGGCTATGCTGGTGGTCACCCTCCTGGGACCGGGCCAGGTCAACGCCATCCTGGCGGTCGCAATCTCCACCGCACCGGGCATGGCACGGGTGGCCCGCAGCAGCACTCTGGATGTCCGCACGCAGGACTACGTCCAGGCTGCTCGAGCCCGAGGAGAAAGCCGGCTCTACATCATGTTTAGCGAGGTCTTGCCTAACACCATCGCCCCGGTGATCGTGGAGGCGTCCATCCGGGTCGCCTTTTCCATCATGCTGGGCGCGTCGCTCAGCTTTCTTGGACTGGGTGCACAGCCGCCCTCATCTGACTGGGGGTTGATGACCTCCGATGCCCGCAACTATCTCTTCGATGCTCCCTGGATGATCGTTGGACCGGGCCTCGGCATCGCGGTGGCAGCCATGGCCTTCAACCTGCTGGGCGATGGGCTCCGCGACGCCCTGAACCCTCGGCTGCAAGGGTGACGGCTCTATGCCTGTCCTGACCATCGATAATCTGCACGTCGACTATAAAACGCGCTCGGGTCCCCTCCATGCCGTCCGCGGGGCAAGCCTCAGCATCGAGCAAGGGGAGGTGCTGGGACTGGTAGGAGAGTCTGGCTCCGGCAAGAGCACCCTCGCCTACTCCATCGTCCGCTACCTAGGCGGCAACGGCCGCATCGTGGGGGGAAAGATCCTGTTCCAGGGCAGGGACGTCCTGAGGATGAGCGAGAGGGATCTGGCCGGCCTGCGGGGCTCCGAGATCTCCATGGTCTACCAGGATCCGCACACCTCGCTCAATCCGGCGCTGACGGTGGGAGAGCAGGTCGCCGAAGTGGTGATGGTTCACAAGGGCATGGACCGCCGCGCCGCGATGGCGGAAACCGAGCGGCTCTTCACCCTAGTGAATCTGTCGGGCCCGCGCTTCATGCTGGGCAAGTACCCCCACGAACTCTCCGGTGGAGAGAAGCAGCGGGTGCTCATCGCCAGCGCCTTTAGCTGCGATCCGAAACTTCTCATCCTGGACGAGCCCACCACGGCGCTGGACGCTACCACCGCGGCGGAGGTGCTCGAGCTGCTGGCCGATCTGCAGCGTCATTTCCAGACGGCCGTGCTTTACATCACCCACGACCTTGGGATAGTGGCCCGTGTCGCCCAGCGGATCCAGGTGATCTACGCTGGGCAGATCGTCGAGACGGGTCCCACCCGAGATGTGCTCACGGACCCGCGCCACCCCTACACCCGTTCTCTGCTGGACAGCGTGCCCAGACCCGGCAGCTCCATCCACGAGCAGCGACTGCCCACGGTGACCGGTCCCTTCCCCAACCTCCGCGCGGTGCCCGGGGGGTGCGTCTTCCAGTCCCGGTGCCCCTTCGTGGCCGATACGTGCCGGCAGGGCAGAGTGGAGTTGCGCCCCGCGAGCCCGACACGGGAAGCCGCCTGTGTTCGGTTGGAGGAGATCCCAGAGGTGAAGCTGCCGGTTGTCCCGTCGGGGGAACGACGGGCTCGGAGCGAACAGACGGTGCTGTCGGCACGGGAGATCCGGGTGTGGCACAAGATCCCCGATGCTCTCGCGGCCTTCGCCCCCTGGCGCAAGCCCAAGTACGTGCGAGCGGCCGACGGCGTTTCCCTGGAGGTTCAACCGGCTGAGACGGTGGGCATCGTGGGTGAGAGCGGCTCGGGCAAGTCCACAGTCGCGAGAGCCATGTTGGGGATCAATCAGGCGCGTGGCGAGGTGGAGTTGAGCGGTCGCACCTTCTCTCCACCCGGCAGCGTCGACCGCGACTACCGTCGGCGTGTTCAGATCGTCTTCCAGCACCCGGATTCCTCGCTCAACCCGCGCAAGAGGGTGCGAGACCTGGTTGGCCGCCCCCTCCTGCTCTTCGGCCTCGCGAATCGCCGCAACTTGGATGAAAAGGTCCGGGGGCTCTTGCGCAGCGTCCGCCTGCCGGAGTCCTACGCGGACCGCTATCCACACGAGTTGTCCGGGGGCGAGAAGCAACGGGTCGCTATAGCCCGCGCCTTTGCTTGCCAGCCGGACGTGATCATCTGCGACGAGCTCACCAGCGGCCTGGACGTTTCCACCCAGGCCACCATCGTGAACTTGCTGGCCGACCTGCAGGAGCGGCTCGGCACTTCCTACATATTCATCGCCCACGACCTGAACCTGGTGCGATACGTGGCGGATCGGATCTCCGTGATGTACATGGGCAATGTCGTTGAAAACGGTCCGGCCAAGCAGGTATTCGAGCCGCCCTACCACCCTTACACCGAGGCCCTCATCAGCGCCGCACTGATACCAGATCTCGACGTGCAGGTCCGGCGCGTTCGTCTGGAAGGCCCCGCCCCCAACCCTCTGGAGCCGCCGGCAGGCTGCCGTTTCCACACCCGCTGCCCACGCAAGGCCGGAGAGATCTGCACCTTGAAGGTCCCGGCTCTGGTGGGTCAGCAGGGTCACCACCCCATCGCGTGCCACATCCCGATCGAAACGCTGACACAACTACCGCCTGTGTGGCACGGAGCAGCGCTGAAGAAGGAGAAAGATGCGTAGACTCATCGAGGAGACTTTGAACCCTGAGTTTTGCCGCCAGGTGGACGCGGGCGTCTCCCAGGCGGAGATGGAACGCCATATACGGTACCTGTGCGAGGAGATCGGCGTGCGAATGCCCGGCACGCCGGAAGAGCGGCGCTCCGCCGAGTATTGCGCAAATGTGGTGAAGGATCTGGGCTTTGAAGTTGAGATTGAGGAAGTTTCGTATCTCGCCTGGGCTCAGGATGCCACTCGGGTCGAGATGGTGACTCCCCACGCGAAACCTCTTGCGGCCACCTGGTTCAGCTACACCCTGCCCACCCCACCGGACGGCATCGTCGCACCGGCGGCCTTCGTGGGGATGGAGAACGAGGAGAACTGGAGCGAAGCCTCGGGTCGCATCGCCATTGTCGGTCGAAGAATCACGACCAGCCCCGGGCGGCGCGACCTGATCGGTCGAGCCCACGCCGCTGGGGCCATCGGCTATCTGGAGTTCTGCACCGCCATTCCCCCCGAGCTACCCAAGGTGGGCAACGGTGCCTCTACCCTGGTCGGCCGACGCGAGCCGATCATGCCACCAGACCTGCCACCACTGCCGGCAGCCTCTATCGCCATGGCCGCTGTAGACGAGATCCGCGCCTTGATGGCCGCCGGCACGACCCCGATGCTGAGACTGGTCGTCGGCCCCAAGGATGGCAAGTTGCAGATGTGGCGCCCATCACCCAACGTGATCGGCACGGTGCCGGGCACCGACCTGGCCGACGAAATCGTCTACGTCATCGGGCACCACGACGCCAACGTGATCGGCGCCCACGACAACGCCTCTGGCGCTGCCTCGGTCATGGCTATGGCGCGCTGGCTCAAGGAATCCGGCCATCGACCCCGGCGAACGATTCGGCTCTTCATGCCCGGCTGCGAGCAGTTCGGTCTGGTGGGCTCCACACAGCACGTCCTGAGGAACCCAGACGTGATGAAGCACACCGTCTTTGCCATGGACTGGGGAGCTATCGGCGACGGCGATGCCATGTGGGTGGATCGCACCCCGGACACCGCGGCCCTGTTCGATCATATCCTCGATGCCAGCGGCTATTCCCGGCGAATCCCGACCATTAGCCAAGCCCCGGCTGTTGCCAGCGACCACTCCGGCTTCCTATGGAAGGCTGGGATCCCCGCCTGCGAGCTCCACTTCCGTGAGTTCCATTACCTGTTCACCAAGTACGACGACCCCGCCCACATCAACCTGGATCGCGCTCGCCAGTCGGCGGTGCTGGGCATCCTGGCAGCGCTGGGATTCGCCGACCAGGGTCCCCTACCACTGGACTTCGCCACCTGCGCCACGGAGCTACGTCAGACGGTGGAGAGTCTGTCGGGTCACCAGACGAGCCTCTATCAACGCGACGAGCTGGACGCAGCTCTGACCCGGCTGGAAGAAGCAGGCGAAAGGGCCAACGTCCTGGCAGCCCGGCTGGATGGAGGCCCCAAGCTGGGCAGATTGAACCAGGCGCTGCGCGAGGCCGCCCACGCGGTCGATCCCCGAGTCACCGGCGAGTTCAAGCTGCTGCCCAAGCTCCAGAGAATCCTCAGCGACTACCAGCAGGTAACAGCTTTGAGCCGCCAACTCCCGCGGCGGTTGATCGAGCGCACGGACATCCTGCGACAACTTGGGGAGCAGCGGGAGATGCTGGCCAGTGAGGCGGAGAATGAGGTGGCGGGCGTCCTGACCGCACTGAATGAGGCCTCCAGCGCCCTGTCGACGGCCTGTGAGGAGCTGTCATGACCCTCACCAGCAAAGCGGCAGCCCACGCGGCGAATCTAAAGCTGGATCAGCTTTCGCCGGAGGTGCTGACCAGGGCTCGGGAGGCGCTACGGGATCACTTGGCCTGCGCCATCGCGGGCAACGGTACCGATCTGGGATCCCTGGTGCGTCAGACACTGACCACCGGGATCGAGGGTCGCGCCCGGCTGCTGGGAAGCTCCCAATCGACCATACCGGGGCTGGCCGCCTACTGCAACGCCACGGCAGCGAACGCTATGGACTTCGATGACACGTCCGGAGCGGGTCACCCGGGAGCGAGCACTATCCCCGCGGCCCTTGATGCTGCAACAGTGGTCCCGTGTGACGGACGCCGATTCGTGGAAGCGATCGTCGCGGGCTACGAAGTGGGGATGCGGGTAGCCAAGGCAATAAAGCCAAGTTGGCCCCGCTACCAACAGGTCCACGGCATCGGAAGTGCCCAGGTTTTTGGGGCCGTGGCCGCTGCCGGCCATGTACTGGGATTGGGGCAGGAAGCGATGGAACGAGCGTTCGGAATCGCTGGCTCCATGGCTCCCGTGCCCCACGCGGGGAAGTACGGCTGGAACGAGCGCCCTCTCACCTGGGTCAAGGACAACGTGGCCTGGCCCGCCGAGTTGGGGTTTCGGGCCGCGCTGCTGGCTCGGGCCGGCATGCACGCGAACCGTACCATTCTGGACGGCGACAAGGGCTTCTGGATCATGGCCAGCTCGGATCAGTTCACTCCCTCCTTTCTCGAGGATTACGACGGCTTCGAACTGCCGAAGCTCTCTCTCAAGCCATACCCCTGTTGTCGCTGGATCCACACTACCCTGGATGCCATCGACGAAATGCAGCGAGAGCACGGCTTGCGGGTGGAGGACGTCGAACGGGTGGAGGTGGAGACCATACAGGCGCTGGCCGGCCAGTTCATGGATCGAACTCCACGAACTATGGTCGACTGCGAGTTCAGCCTTCCCCACGCCGTGGCCATGAAACTGCAGCAGGTCGACGTTGGCGAGTGGTGGACCGCCGACAATCGCTCCAACCCAGGAGTGCTTCAGTTGATGGCTCGGGTAGAGTCCGTTCACGACCCTGCTCTGACGAAACGGTACCTGGCCGCTGGGCGACAAAATGGCTGCATCCCCTCCCGGGTGCGGGTCTACCTGACGGATGGAGGCAGACTGGAGGTATACAGGGAGGTAGCTCTCGGCGAGCCGGCGAACCCTCTTTCCGAGGCGGCTCAGCTAGACAAATTCCACCATCTCACCGCCCGATTCCTCAGCCAGGAGGCACGCGAGGTACTTCTGGATGAATTGGCCACCGTCGAAACCCTGGCATCCATGGAACAGCTGCTCGCCGTCCTGTGACTTCACACCTCGGCCTGACCAGCACATTTGATTAGAGATGGGAGATTGAAACTATGGCCGACTCCAAGCAAGACGAAGATCTCGTAGTCATGTCCGAGATGATCGCGAAGCTGTACTTCCACATGGCCAAGGAGATGCTGGACAGCTTCGGGACAGAAGGGGAAGCTGCGCTGCGCCGAGCCGTCCAAGCCTTTGGTCGAGACCGTGGTGCCACCCTGAAGAAACGTCATCAGGCGAATGAACTGCCGATCAACGTGAGATCGCTGTTCGAGCAGTACGACATGCCGGGCACCGACAGCTCCAGGTTCCGGCGCACCACCTTCAAACTGGACGAGAACACCAGACAATCGGAAACATACGTCTGCCACTTCTGCGAGATCTGGGAGGAGTTGGGTGGCGTGCCGGCCCTTCGCTCCCTCGGCCAGATCTACTGCAACGAGTTCCACCCAGCCATGTGGGGGGAATACGATCCGGACATCAAGGTGCAGCTCCCCAAGCTGATGACTCAAGGAGACGAGCACTGCCGCTTCGAGGTGCATCGAACTCCCAAATCGTAAGACAGGAGTTGATGGTGCGACCGTTGTGTTCGTCGATGGTCGCACCATCGCCATTGTTGCGATTCTGTTCACCCCGGCCGGCGACGAAGAAGCGCTGCTTGTCGAGAGACTGTCCCAAAGTGAGTAAGGTCAGCTAGTGCTTCGACACAGTGAAGGTGATGGTTACTGTCATGCTGAGCGAAGCGAAGCATCTCCACATTCCGCCGAGGAGATCCTTCGCTATCGCTCAGGATGACACTGGTCAGAACCATTGTGTCGCCGCACTAGTACGCCGCCAACCTGGTTTTGGCACGTAGGGCGGGGTCTTGTGCCCCGCCGTCCGGTCCATCGGACGCGCCCGGCGGCGAGGGATAAACCCCCGCCCTACCTATCGAAATCACTTTGGCGGAGGACTAGTATCGTGACACGCTGATCCTGATAGCCTGTCATGCTGAGCGATAGCGAAGGATCTCCAGTGACGAGGAGATGCTTCGCTGACGCTCAGCATGACAGTAACCATCACCTTCACTGTGTGGCATGGTTCACACCGAAGGGTAGACAGGGTAACAGTTGGCGCATGTAGCGTCGGGGCTTGTCCCCGACGAGTAGCCACGTCGCCCACAAGGGGCGACGCTACAATTGTTACCACCGTCCTGAACCATCCCCACTATGTCGAAGCACTAGTCTATCGTAATCATCGGGATGTTCTATTGGACTGAGCCCTATAGCCCGCAATATATTGGCCTGGCGTAGGACCTCTTGTTACCAGCCATCGTTTTGTGACAATGAGGAGGCAAGAATGATAGCTCCGCCTCATGCCGGCGAGAGGGCATTGGAGGATCTCTCAAGGCGGATGAGAGCCCGAAGCATCCAGATGATGGCCACCATCGGCAGCGGCCACCTTGGCGGGTCCCTCTCAGCCGTGGAGATTCTGACTTGCCTCTATTTTGGCGTTCTAGAAGTGGATCCGAAGAACCCTCGCTGGCCGGACAGAGATCGCTTCGTTGCATCAAAAGCGCATGTCGGTCCAGCCCTGTACCCGGTGCTGGCAGAGAGGGGTTTCTTCCCCGAAGCGTGGTTGAGCGAATTGGATCAGCCCGGTGGGAGGCTGACCAAGCATGTGGACAGATTCAAGTGCCCGGGTGTGGAACTCTCTGCTGGCTGCCTCGGGCAAGGTCTATCTGTCGCCTGCGGGATGGCTGCGGCCGCGAAGCTCGACAACAAGAGCTACCGGGTGTACGTGCTGTTGGGTGACGGAGAACTGGACAGCGGCCAGGTTTGGGAAGCCGCGATGGCGGCTCCCAAGTATGGGTTGGGCAACTTGATGGCGATCGTGGATAGAAACGAGCTGCAGCTTGATGGATGGACTGATACGCAAGACGAGGTTATGCCACTCGAGCCTCTGGCTGATAAGTGGCAGGCCTTTGGCTGGGAGACACGCGAGGTGGATGGGCATTCGGTAGCCCAATTGATGTCGGTGCTGCGCGACCCCCCGCAATCCAGCGATAAGCCTATCCTAGTTATCGCGCACACGGTAAAGGGTCGTGGCGTGTCGTTCATGGAGGGCAAGAAGGAGTGGCACCATCACTCGCTATCGGCAGAGGAGGCCAGCAGGGCGCTGGCTGAAGTGCTGGAAGGAGGTGACACCTGATGCTTGCAGCCGTCGCGACGCAAGCGATTTACGGTGAAGCGCTGACCCATCTGGCACGGAACGACGAGCGAGTCGTGACCATCGATGCCGACTTGATGCGCAGCGTGGGTTGGGAGGCCTTTGCCCACGAGTTCCCGGACAGAGCCTTTCAGGTCGGTGTGGCCGAGCAAAACATGGTTGGATTTGCCACGGGGCTTGCTCTCAGCGGGAAGGTGCCCTTCACCCACACTTTCGCGGTGTTCGCCTCGCGGCGCGTGTGTGACCAACTGACCATCTCAGTCGCCTTCAATCGCGCCAACGTCAAAGTCGTTGCCGGGCAGGCTGGCTTAACGGCTGCACTGAATGGAGCCACGCATCAGTCTCTGGAGGACGTGGCCATCGTCCGCGCGATCCCGAATATGGTCATCGTGGAACCGTGTGACGCCCTAGAGCTACGCCAAATAGTTCCAGCCATTGCCGCATATGAAGGTCCCGTCTATCTTCGCCTGCCCAAGGTCCTTCCCGAGCGGCTGAGTGAGGACCCGTACCAGTTCACACTCGGCACCGTCCGCTCGCTCCGGGATGGCAACGACATCACCTTTGTAACCGGGGGGATCATGGCACGGTACGCCCTCGAGGCAGCCGAGGTCTTGAACGCCGAGGACATTTCTGCCCTGGTCATCAACGCTTCGACTCTGAAGCCGCTGGACACTGAGGCTATCGTCGCGGCAGCACGGAAGACTGGTGCGGTGGTCACAGTAGAGAACCACACCATCAACGGGGGGCTAGGGGGAGCGGTGGCCGAGTTGCTGGCGGAGACCTG
>DAHXJB010000244.1:0-3383 GCA_027372455.1 Chloroflexota bacterium
TCGCGCATGCCCTGGCGGCGTGTATAGGCGCCCATCTCAAGGTTCTCCACTATGCTCAGCGACGGGAACACGTTGTTCACCTGGGGCACATAGGCCATGCCACTGACAGCGATTCGATGGGGAGGTAGATGGCTGACGTCACACCCGTCCACCTCCACCCGCCCGTCCACCTTGCGGAGCAGCCCGAAGACGGCCTTTAAGAAGGTGGACTTGCCAGCCCCATTGGGACCCACGATGCTCACAACCTGCCCGACCTCGGCCCTAACCGACACCCCTTGGACTATCGGCACCTTTCCGTACCCAGCAGTGATGCGCTCAGCCAGCAGCACGCTCATCGAGACCTCCTCCCAGATAAGCGCGTACCACTTCGGGATTCTCACGCAGCTCGGACATCTGTCCCTCGGCGAGGGTACGCCCGAACGCCATCACGACCACTCGATCACAAATCCTCTCCACTACGTCTAGGTTGTGCTCGACCAGCAGGAAGGTGATCCCATGATCGTCTCTGAGGCGCCGTATATGCCCATCCAGCCTCGCGATCAGAGCTGGGTTGATGCCGGCCATTGGTTCATCCAAGAGCATGAACTTCGGCTCTGCCATGACTGCCCGGGCCAGTTCGAGAAGGCGCTTCTCACCACCGCTGAGGTTGCCGGCGTACTCATCCCGGAGCGCCAGCAGCCCGAAGGTTTCCAGAACCTCAAAGGCGCGGTCGGCGAGCTCGCGGTCTTGGACCCTTCCCAGTGACGGCCTGAAAAGCGCGTTGAAGAGGCTCTCGCCCCTTTGGTTCGGTGGCGGCACCAGCAGATTCTCCATTACCGTCAGCCCTGCGAACTCACGGGAGACCTGGTAGGTGCGCAGCAGACCCAGGCGGGCGACCTTGAAGGCAGACATCCGGCTGATATTGCGACCCGCGAAGTGGATGGACCCCGTCTGCGTCCGCATCGCGCCCCCGATGAGCCCCACCAATGTGCTCTTGCCCGCACCGTTAGGACCAATGAGTGCACTGATCGAGCCAGCGGCGATCTCGAAGCTGCAATCGTCGACCGCTCGGAAGCCACCAAAAGAATGACTGACATGGGATACCGTGAGGATGGCCTCAGCCGCGGGCACTTTCAGCCTCCTGAACAGGTGGGCTGCCTGGCCGCAGCGGCAATTGAAAGAAGCGGCGTCGCGTCTCGGGAATGATGCCCTGGGGGCGCACCCAGAGGACCAGGATCAACGTGGCGCCAATGAGCATGTTGCGCACCGTCGGAATCAGAGTCGGATCCGCCGTCACCGGCGGAATGTAACGGGTCGCCTCATTGATCAGAACGGCCACCACGAAAGATCCGACCACCGCTCCCCAATTGTTGCCTCGGCCACCAACTATGAGAGCTGCCCAGACGACGAAGGTCTCTCCTGAGGTCCACCCCGCAGGGCTGAAGGCCCCGATGAAACCCATCAGCAATGCACCGCCGACTCCTGCCAGTACCGCTCCCATCGACATGGCGATGAGCCGCACCCGGATCGTGTCCTTGCCGAAGGTCTCGGCCGCGTCTTGATCCTCGCGGATGGCCCGCATGGTGCGTCCCAATGGGGAGGTGAGTATCCGCTGAGCAATGAACCAGCAGATCACCATCACCACGCCGGAGACCACCACCCACAGGTAGGTAAACTGGTTTGAGTTAAGCCCCAGCGCCTGAGCGAAAGGTGGAGAGAGGCCTGCAAGGCCGTCAAAACCGTCAAAGAGTGGGGTGAAGTTGCTGACCAGGCCGTAGATCACCGTGCCGGTCGCCAGCGTGACGATCGCCATGTAGTCACTGCGGAGGCGGTTGATGGCAATCAAGCCGATGAGGATCCCAAGCACGCCTGCGGCCAGTGCTCCGGCCAAGAGTGCGATTGGGAAAGGCAGGTTCAACCCCAGGATCCACTCGAACCCGTTCTGCTGTGACCCGGGGCCAAGCGCAAAGACGCCGGCGAAGTAGGCTCCGCAGGCTACAAACGTAATAAAGGTGAAGTCCAAGACCCCGGCATAGCCAAATTGGATGTTGAGGCCCCACGTGAAGATGTTGTAAATGAAAAAGAAGACGACTAGCGTGGCCAGGTATGGCAGGATCAGGTCCACCTCAAGCCCTCCCACGCGATGCGATCAGACCTTGCGGCCGTAGCAGCAGGACCACGATCAAAGCCACGAAAGCGATGTCGTCCTTGTAGGCAGCGCTCACCAGAACTGCGGAGACCTCCGTGATGATGCCCAGAATGAGGGCCCCCAGCATGGCCCCGTAAGGCTTGCCGATTCCGCCCAGTATCACGGCAGCGAATATGACGAATAGGAAGTTCGAGCCGCTCGCCGGACCGAAACTCACCGTCGTGACCGTGAGTGCGACCCCTGCCAAACCCGCCAGGCATCCGGTCACGAACCAGGTCACCATAGTGATCTGGTCGGTGTTGATTCCGCTCACCTGCGCCAGGTCCTTGTTGTCGGACATGGCCCGCATCGCCTTTCCCAGAACCGTCCGGGTGAGCATCAGGTGTATCGCCAGCATGGCGGCCACAGCGACGCCCATAATGATGAGCTGATTCGGGGTCAGCGAGAACGGTCCCAGATTCAAGGGACTGCCCACCGCAATGTTGTAGGTCTGGAAGCCTGGACCCCAGATCGCTTCGATGACGTTGCTGATGACGAGCGACAGCCCAAAGGTGACGATCAAGAGGTAGAAGAGGGGGGCCTGACGGGAGACGAAGTGCTGCATCACGGTGCGGGCGATCACCACCGCGATCGCTCCCATGAGGAGACATGCCAGCAGTGCCGCCACAATGAAGTTGAGGTGCGCCTTCGCACTCAGTGTCCAGGTCAGGTATCCGCCCAGGAGCAGGTAGGTACCATACGCAAAATTTATGTAGTTGGTGACTCCGAACTGGAGGGTAAGGCCCACAGCAGCGACTGCGAGCACCGATGCGGTCACCAACCCAAACCCGACCGACTGGATGATCAGCCCCATCTGACGGCTCTCTCAACCTGGCCGGGGCAATCGTTGGGCCTGCCAGGTCGCTCGCTGACATCCATGTGTCTCACTCCCCGGGCCTCACCACAGGGCGGCCTGTTCGCACCAAGGCCCTGGCGTTGGGCCATCGCCTCATCCGAAATCACCCATAGCCGGCCGAAGCGCCGCGGCTGAGGCTCGCCCAGTAGCTGCTGCGCCCCCTTCCGATGCCAGAGCCTTGGCTAGGAACGCTCCCTCATGCTGGACATGGGCTCGCATAGCTCGCTCAGCCGCCGTGGGGCTGCCCTCCAAAATAGCTTCAGCGACGCGGCGGTGTTCTTGTCGGGCCGAATCCTGGCGCTCCCTGCTCTCGACAGCGGCAGCCAACCGGTACCTGACGATGTGGTCGTGGAGCTTGTC
>DAHXJB010000260.1:0-2906 GCA_027372455.1 Chloroflexota bacterium
AAGCACGGGTACGTCGCTACAGTATAGGTGATAGAAACTGTCATGCTGAGCGAAGCGAAGCATCTCCACATTCCGCCGAGGAGATCCTTCGCTATCGCTCAGGATGACACCCGTCTGGGTCTGCGTGGCGGAGTATTGGCCTGGACGAGGGTGGGCCGACACTGCCCCCACTGGCTTGTCCGCCACTGGCTGGCGCTTGCGAACGGGATCATCCTGCTGCTGCTTGCCGGGGCGGCGCTAACCCCTGCTCTGATGGCGCTGGGCTTCACCGAGCTGGCTACCCCCATGTTCGGATCCTACCACCTGGTGTGCCAGCAACTGCCTGGACACTCCTTCTTCCTTTTCGGCCACCAGATGGCCTTGTGCCAGCGAGACCTGGCCACCTACGCCTCGATGGGGCTGACCGGGGTCGTCTTCGGGATGTCCGGAAGGCGATGGAGGCCACTTCCCTGGCGCTGGTACCTGCTGCTGCTGTTGCCGATAGCGCTGGACGGGCTGACTCAACTGTTCGGCCTGCGAGAGAGCAACTGGGAGCTACGCATGCTAACCGGCGGCCTGTTCGGGGCTGCTACTGTTGGCCTGGCCTACCCCTACCTGGAGCGGTCCGCGCAGAATTTCTTAGATGGGGAGACGGGGTAAAGTGAGAATCCAGCAGCGAGCAGCCCTCACCCCGTGAATATGCCAGAGGGCATATTCACGCCTCTCCCAAGGGGAGAGGGAGAACTCAGAACTCAGGAACCGAGGGATAACTCATGAGACTTCCAGGCCTACTGAAGGGCATTGCCGCGGGGCTGTTCATCGTTTCCCTGCCGATACTGTTCGGCACCATCAGTCTGCGTTGGCTGGTGTCAGACACCGGATGGTACCGTGCCGGCTTCACCAAGTACGGGGTCTCGACAATAACCGGCATCGCCCCCGACGAACTGGGAAAGGCGGCAGATGAGATCAGCCGCTACCTGCTGTTGGAGCGAAACGACATCAACATCTCGGTGCACATCAACGGCGAGCTCGGTCCCCTCTTCAACCAACGGGAGCTAATCCACATGCAGGACGTGCAGAACCTTCTGAGGGGTTTCTACAATCTGCAATGGGGGGCGGCAGGATACGCGCTGCTCTACCTGGGCGCGAGCTGGCTGTGGCTTCGTGGCAACTACTGGCGCTCGCTGGGGCACAAGCTGCGCTGGGGAGGCATCCTCACGATCGGGCTGTTCGGTGCCTTCGGGGTAGCGTCGATGCTGGACTTCGACCAGCTGTTCCTGGAGTTTCACCTGATCTCCTTCGACAACAACATGTGGATGCTCGACCCCACAAAGGATCATCTGATAATGATGTTTCCTCAGGGTTTCTGGTACGATTCAGCCATACGGCTGGCGGAGGCCACGGGTGCCCAGGCCCTCGTAGCTTTGCTGGTGGGGAGTTTCATGGTTAGACAGCCGTCCGTTGCCGGCCGCAAGCCCGCGGCTCTCCGCCCTGGCAAAGGTAGCGGAAGCTGAGAGCTGACAGCTGCTCATCGACGGTCTACTAAGAGGATTGAGGGAAGAAGAGCAATGGGAAAACCGAGAAAGAAGCGCCGGCAGCCGCGCCAGATCGAGACCGCCCTGCCCAAGAAACAGTACAAGCGAACCAATCGGATGTTCTATGCCCTGTCAGCGGTCCTGCTTGTGGTGTTCGGTGGCGGCGCGGCCCTGTTGGGGACAGGGGCACCCAAGGGACCACCCCCAACCCCGGTGGCCACGGTAGCCCCGGCGACCACCAGCAACGCCGCCGGCCAGAGCGGGTCGCTTACCACGACCCCCGCGCCGGCCTCGGGCACGACCACCCCGGCTGCCGGCGCAGCTTCGCCTACGTCGAACGGAGCAACTCCTGCTCCCACCACCGGGACGCCGGTCTCAGGCACGGCTACTCCTGCTCCGGCTGCGGGTGCGGTCACTCCGGCGCCGACTACGCCGACTCCGGCTCCGGCTGCCGCTACCCCAACGCCTTAGCTCAGTAGACTGGGAGCCCCTTCCATCGATGGAAGGGGCTCCCAGATCCCGGTTCTCAAATCGGGAACAGGAAGAGCTTGCCACTACGCTTCCACGGTCGCCCGACATCGCTTCTGCTCGTCCAGGCTCTCCTCCTTTGATATCGGTGGTAGCCCCTCCCGCGCCTTTCGTTGATGGAAGAAAGCGCTCACGGTGAACCAGGTCAGGGGCATAACACCTATCCCGATGAAGACACTATCGGGAAGGATGCGCGCCCACAGCAGCGTGTGAACCAGCGGCTGCTGGTAGAACTGGAAGCTCCTGGCCGCCCAGAAGCCATGAGTGAAGCTCTCGCCCACCTGCACCAACCCTATGGGCAACATTGTGATCAGGATCATCCCTGCCAGCCCCAGGTTGAGTCCCCAGAAGGAGATCTTCAGCAACCGATCGCTCCACCACGAAGGATCGACCAACTCTCGCAAGGCAAACAGCAGCAACCCGACGGCCAGCATACCGTACACCCCGGCCAGCGCCCCGTGAGCGTGGGCGAGCGTCAGGTAGGAGCCATGCTCGAAGTAGTTCACCGCCGGCAGGTTGATCAGGAAGCCCAGCACCCCGGCACCAACCAGGTTCCAGAAGGAGGTGGCGATCAGGAACCAGAAGGAGGCCCGGTACGGGAACTCCCGACCCCCTGCAGTCACCATCCGGTACTGGCCGTACGCATCCAGCACCAGCAGGGTCAGAGGGATCACCTCCAGGGCCGAGAAGGTGGCCCCGAGGGCGATCCACATCTCCGGCGCCCCGATCCAGTAGTAGTGGTGCCCCGTGCCGAGGACCCCGCTGCCAAGCAGGATGATCAGCTGGAAGTAGAGGGCACGCAGGGTGGAGTTCTTGGTCACCAGCCCCAGTTTCACCATTAGGACGCCGATAACCACCACGGCG
>DAHXJB010000264.1:0-23032 GCA_027372455.1 Chloroflexota bacterium
TCAGCAGGAAAAGCCTCCGGGTGATGCCCGGTTTCTTCTCCGGCTCCTTTTGAGTGGGCAGGGAGTAGCTATCAGCCGGCCCTGAGCTTACCATCGCATCTGTTCCTCACCTTCCGTCGGAGGTGCAATCTTCTTCACGAGGACGAATGCCAGCGGCGCGAGAATCGCGTTAAAGAGAGCGCCCGGCACGGTTTGCAGAGCCAGTGTGCCGATCCACTCCACGTTCCAGCCCGCGGCCTGGAGGGTTAACATGAGAACACTGTGGTAAACCACCGTGGCCACGAACACCGCCACCAAGGGGATGAAGAGATTAGCCCGATATATGTTGGCCTCCCCGAGGCCGCTGGCCAGCCCGATCAATCCCATGCTGATGGTCGCGGTGCCGAAGGGAATGGCCGAAAGCAGGTCCACTAGTAGCCCTCCGATCAACCCGCCGATCAGGCCCTCCTCGCCGCCCTGGCTCACACTGTAGGTGACGACCAGCAGGAGCACCAGATCGGGTCTCGCGGTAAAGATCGTGATCCTGCTGCCCAGGCTCGATTGAAGGACTGCGGCCACCAGCAGGGCAAGGGCCAGGAGTACGATCCTCCGAAAATGCACATGGCCTCCCGTGATAGTAAGCCTAGGTGCTGAGTGCCGGGTGCAGCGTTGGGCCCGTGCTTCACTACTCCGGACTCAGCCCTCTGGGCTGCTTAGTTCTTCGGATAGTCTAGGACAGCGTAGATCCGTTCCAGTTTAGATGTGTCCACCGCGGGCTCCAAGACTGCCTCCTGAAACATGTCGATGGCCTTTTTCTGGACCCGCACCACCTTTCCGATGGGCAAACCCTCGGGCAGGGTCCCGCCCACACCGGAGGTGATCACGAGATCGCCGGTCTGGATAAGGTCCTGCTGGAGTATGTCTTTCATGATCAATCCACCCTCTTTCTGGCCGCTCACGATGCCGCTGGCCCTGGATTGAGGGTCCTGAACTCGGGCCGCCACGGAACTGCTGACGTCGGTGATCAGCAAGACGAAGGATGTGGTTGGCCGAACGCGTATCACTCTTCCCACGAGGCCGCGCCAGGTGATGATGGCGGTGTCCTCGTGTATTCCGTCGTTGCTTCCCTTGTCGATGATCAGGGTGTTCAGGATCCCGGTGGCGTCGGTGCCCAGGATTCGCACCGGGAGGAGTTGCAGTTGTGGCCGAGCCTGCTTGAAGCCCAGCAGTTTGCGCAGGTCATCGTTCTCCTGCTGCAGTTCCTTCATCTGGACCAACTCGAAGTTGAGGCGGTCGATCTCCTCCTTCTGCTGCTGGTTGGTAGCGCGGAGGGAGCCTATGCTACCCACGGTGCCGAAGAAGTCGGAGAGGGAGCTTGCGAACCCGCTGACATAGAAGCTGAAAGGAGCCAGCAGCTCGCTACCGAGTTGCTGTGCCCTGTTGGCGGTGGCGGGCTGAAACACCATGACAAGAGCCGCAACAGCGGCCAGAGCGCCTGCCCACCAGGGTATAGGCTTGCGATCCAATAGCCGTACCTCTCTGTTGCCGCGTGGCTACCGGCGCCGAGGGCTCTTGCTGTCCTGGACATCCACCAACACCTTGCGCAACATGTCCAGATCTTCCAGCACTTTGCCGGTACCGCGCACGACTGATTGAAGGGGATCCTCGGCTATGTGGACCTGTATGCCGGTTCTCTCGTTGATCAGTTGGTCCATGCCGGGCAGCAGGGCGCCGCCTCCGGCCAAGGTGATGCCTCGACTCATCATGTCGGCTACCAATTCCGGTGGGGTTTCCTCGATGGTCTCTGTGACCGCCTCCACAATGCTGTTCACCGATCCGGACACGGCTTCACGGATTTCCGAACTGGTCAACTGTATCTCGCCTGGGAGCCCCGTGAGCACGTCCCGCCCTCGAACCACTATGGTGCGGTCATCGGTGGTGGGGTGAGCGCTTCCGGTGGTGATCTTGATCTCCTCGGCCATCCGTTCCCCTATCATCAGATTGTGACGCTGGCGCACGTAACCAACGATATCTTGATCCAACTCATCGCCTGCGATCCTGATGGAGCGGAGGGACACCATTCCCCCCAGGGAGATAACCGCCACCTCGGTGGTTCCACCCCCAATGTCCACGATCATGCTGCCCGAAGGCTCGGTGATCGGCAAACCGGAGCCGATGGCCGCGGCCATGGGCTCCTCGATCAGCAGGGCTTCCCGTGCCCCTGCGCTGACTGTGGCGTCGTGCACGGCTCGACGCTCCACCTCCGTGACCCCACTGGGGATCCCCACAACGACTCTTGGTCTGGGGATGAGGGTGAACTCCTCGTGGACCCGGCCGATGAAGTAGTGCAGCATCTGCTCGGTCACGTCGAAATCGGAGATCACGCCATCCTTTAAAGGCCGAATGGCAACGATATTGGCCGGCGTGCGGCCCACCATCCGTTTGGCGTCGGCCCCGATGGCCAGCACCTTCCTGGTCTTCTTGTTGATGGCGACGACCGAAGGTTCGTTGATGACGACGCCTTTGCCACGTACCATCACTAGTGTGTTGGCAGTTCCCAGGTCGATCCCTATGTCCCGGGACATGAGGCCCAAGAGCGCATTGAGGGGGCTAAACACGGACTCCTCCCACTATCGAGTAACGGAGGTATGAGGCTGATCGGGGCGTTACGGGGTGACCGGCAAAGTTGCCGGAGCGCACACGCGCTGCCCCATCACGATGATCAACAGCGACCAGGATACTATACCATGCCCGCCAAGAGGCGGACAAGGAAATAAAAAAGCCCTGAGCAGCGGACAAAGCCGCCAGTCCAGGGCAAAGAGGTGCCCCGAGCGACCTTTCTGCGTCCACTTCGCCGGTTCCCTTCGCCCGCCCAAGCTCTCGCCCTGCGCGGTCTTCGGTTACCCGCGATCGGATCTCCGACCGGTCCGTTCTGACGACCTCTCGGGCTTTCGCCCTGCCGACCTATCAGCCGCTCCGCTTCGGAGTCCCGAACCCTGCTCCAGCTCTTGCGTTCCGGGTTTCCCCGCTCCGCTGATCTCCTTCGCTCCGTTCGGTGCAACTTACCGGATCTCTCGGGGCAGTAGTGACTATAGGGCACCCTTGAGGCTAAGTCAATTCCCAAAGTTGCAGTTTCGAGCGGTGTCTCCCGTGATGCTGGGGTTAGCCAGAGCTTGTTGCTCTTACGCCTTTTCCAGGGCCTGTTCGAGATCCTCCAGGATGTCCTGGACGTCCTCGATCCCAACGGAGAGACGCAGGAAGTCATCCGTTACTCCTGCTTGCAACCGTTGCTCGCCGCTGAGTTGCTGGTGGGTGGTGCTTGCTGGATGTATGACCAACGACTTTGCATCCCCCACGTTTGCAAGCAGCGATATCAGCCGCACGCTGTCGACAAACCGCTTCCCGGCCTCCAGTCCCCCTTTGATGCCGAAGCCCATCATTCCGCCAGCCCACCCGTTGCGGAAGTACTTCTTGGCCAGGCGGTGGTCCGGGTGCGACTCCAATCCGGGGTAGGCTACCCAGGAAACCTTGGGGTGACTTTCCAGAAACTGGCCCACCTTCAGGGCGTTGGCGGAATGCCGCTCCATTCGAAGAGGGAGGGTCTCCAAACCCTGGAGGAATAGGAACGAGTTGAAAGGGCTGAGCGCGGGGCCAAGGTCTCGCAGCATCTGGACGCGGGCCTTCACTATGTAGGCGGCGTTGCCGAAAGACCGGGTGTAGCTCACGCCATGGTAGCTGGGATCCGGATCGACCAACTCGGGGAACTTGCCGTTGTCCCAGTTGAAGCGCCCCGCGTCGACGATTATTCCCCCGATGGAGGTGCCATGGCCACCGATGTACTTGGTGGCCGAATGGATTACCACATCGGCGCCATGATCGATCGGCCGGCAGAGATAGGGAGTCGCGAAGGTGTTGTCGATGAAGAGGGGAACGCCGGCGTCGTGGGCGATGGTGGCCACGGCTTCGGTATCCAGGACGTCCATCTTTGGGTTTCCGATGGTCTCCGCATAGAGGGCGCGAGTCCTTGGCGTGATCGCCTTGCGAAAGTTATCGGGATCGGACGCGTCCACGAAACGTGTGGTTATGCCCATTTTCGCGAAAGTGACCGCGAAGAGATTATACGTTCCACCGTACAGGGTGCTGGACGAGACCAGTTCATCACCCGCACGCAGGATGTTCAGCAGCGAGATCATCTCGGCCGCTTGGCCCGAGGCGACGGCCAGCGCGCCCACCCCGCCCTCCAAGAGAGCCACACGCTTCTCAAAGACATCCGAGGTGGGGTTCATGATGCGAGTGTAGATGTTGCCGGCTTTCTCCAGTGCAAACAGGCTCGCCGCGTGATCGGCGTTCTCGAACACAAAGGAGGAGGTCTGATAGATAGGCACCACTCTCGACCCCGTCGTCGGATCCGGTGTCTGTCCGCCATGCAGGGCGAGGGTGTCAAAACGCCAGGAGTTCTCGCTCATCTTGATCTCCTTCCGAAATCGTTACCCGGAGAGGGAATATTGTCATGCGCACCGATCGGCTTACTAGACTATGTAAGAGATTGGCGTCAGTATAGGTGGCTGGAGGGGTGGTGTCAACAGCGGCCCCGGCCTTCCGGCTCAGTCGAAACCGAGGCCTCGCTCCTTCATGCTGAGCCAGCGCTCGCCGCGACCGACGATCAGATGATCGAGCAGCGCCACGTCCAGCAGCTTCCCGGCTTCCACGGACTGTCGGGTCACCTGGATGTCGTCGCGGGATGGGGACGGGTCTCCGGAAGGGTGGTTGTGAACGAGCACGATAGCCGCGCAGTTCTGCCGAATGGCCTCCTTGAACAGCTCGCCCACCCGTATCAGGGAGCTATTCAAGCTCCCCTTATACACTTCGTGTATCCCCAGGACGTGGTTCTTGGTGTTGAGGAGGAGGACTCGCAGATGCTCCTGCTCCAGCAGCCCCATATCCAGCACCAGCTGCGCCGCGTCGGCGGGACAGCGGATGGCTGGGCGATCCAGGTCGGGGGCGGTTAGCAATCTCCTGCCCAGCTCCAGGCAGGCCTTCAGCTCCACCGCCCGAACGGGGCCGATGCCCGGCACCAGGCGCAGATCCTCCACCGACGCCCTGGACAGCCCTGCCAGCCCCTGAAAGCGGCGCAGCAGCGCCTGGGCCACCTGCAGGACGTTGTGCTGGGAGGTCCCACTACCAATCAGGATGGCCAGCAGTTCTTGATTGGAGAGTGAGGGCGCACCCATGGCGGCCAGTCGTTCCCGGGGTCGATCCTCAGGGAGCATTTCCTTGACGCCCAGGTCGTACTTCGCGGCTTCCGCCAGCGCCATGGCCAACCTCCATCATAGTTGTTGATCATGGACAGTATAGCATGGTGGATGATGGTATGATGTTGCCGGCGCTCGCTGTTCGTTGCCCAGGGGGCTCAGGAGGTGACAGATGGTCTCTCCCCGGTCGATAAGGATTGTGTTCATGGGGACCGCGGCTTTCGCGGTGCCTTCGCTGGAGGCACTTCTTCGAGAAGGTTACCCTGTTGTGGGGGTGGTCTCTCAGCCGCCCCGCTACGCCGGACGAAGTAGGAGGCTGACCCCTCCACCCGTGATGGATGCGGCCACGGGGCTGGGGTTGCCGGTGCTGACGCCCGAGCGGCTGAGGGCATCGGAGTCAGTGGCTTCCCTGGCGGACCTCAGACCGGAGCTCATCGTCGTCGCGGCTTACGGTCAGATCCTTCCCCAGTCGTTGCTGAGCTTGCCGCCCAGAGGCTGTCTGAACGTTCACGGTTCCCTGTTGCCTCGCTGGAGGGGAGCTTCGCCGATCCAGGCCGCGATCCTGGCGGGTGACGATGTTACCGGAGTTACCATCATGCAGATGGATGCTGGCATGGATACTGGACCGGTGCTGGTCCGGAGGTCGACCCCCATCACGGATGAGGATTCTGCGCCGGAACTGGAGAAGCGGCTGTCCACTATGGGGGCCAAACTGCTGGTGGATGCGCTACCCAGCTATCTGGACGGGCTGCTGGCCCCCGTTCCCCAGGATGAGTCGCTTGCCACTTACGCTCCGATCATAAAGAAGAGCGATGGTCTGATCGACTGGTCCCGTTCGGCGGTGGAGATCTGGCGGGCCAGCAGGGCGTACAAGCCGTGGCCGGGGAGCTACAGCTACTGGAATGGTCGGCTGGTGAAGATCATTTCGTGCTGGCCGGCGGGCACCGCCGGGGTGATCGCCTCTCCAGGGACGGTAGTAGCCGTGGCCCCTGGACGGGAAGCCGGGGTGGTTACCGGTGCCGGGGTCTTGAGGCTGTTGGAGGTGGCGATGGAGGGGGGGCGACCGATGTCGATCGGCGATTTTCTCGTCGGCCATCGAGATTTCATCGGGAGCCGTCTCTCGTGACCGGGAGGGGACCATACCTGCACAGGTTGGGGCTAGCTGGGATGGTATACTTTGGTGTGAGGTTACGGCCATCAGCGAGTCAAGTCGAGGCGATGTGATCACTTTGGAAAAGCAGGACAATAGATCGCTCACCGACATGGATCAGGCATCGATGGAGGAGATGGTTGTTTCAATGGGACAACCGTCGTTCCGAGGGCGCCAGCTTTTCCATTGGGTTCACGGTCGCCTGGAGGCGGATCTGGGCCGGATGGTGAACCTGCCCAGATCCCTCCGGGAGGAGCTATCAAATCGACATAAGGTGGTTCAGGCTGAGCTCGATAGCGAGCTGGTGTCCGCCGATGGCATGACCAGGAAACGGCTGCTGCGGTTGGCGGACGGCCAGCGGGTCGAGGCAGTCCTCATGGAAGCGCCCTCCCCAGGGCACGAAGTGGACCGATATACGGTGTGCGTGTCAAGTCAGGTTGGCTGTGCCATGGGCTGTTCCTTCTGCGTTACCGGCCAGATGGGGTTCGCGCGTCAATTGTCGCCGGGCGAGATCGTGGAGCAGCTGTACCACTTCGAGAGAGAACTGCAACAGTCTTCTCTGGAGAGGGGAGGGTTGGAACGGCGTCTGGTGACCAACGTGGTGTTCATGGGCATGGGGGAGCCGCTGGCCAATTACGATGCGGTCATCTCGACCATTCGGCTGCTGATCTCCCCTGAAGGGATGGGGATGGGAGCCCGACGCATCACCATCTCGACCTCTGGGCTCGTGCCTCAGATAGACCGGTTGGCCGCGGAAGGGCTTCAGTTGGGGCTCGCTATCTCTTTGCACGCGGCGACCGACGAGGTGCGTGATCGAATCATGCCCATCAACCGCAGATACCCCATCGCACAGTTGTTGCAGGCGGCCGCGCGCTACTCCTCCGTCTCCAGCCGGCGTGTCAGCTACGAGTACACGATGATAGAGGGCGTGAACGATACAGTCGCCCAGGCTCGTCAACTCGCTCGCATGCTCTCCGGACAGCTGTGCCATGTGAATCTCATCCCCATGAACCAGTCGCTAGATCCGGCGTTAAGACCCTCCAAACCGGACAGGATTGCCGCCTTCCGAGAGCTACTGGAGGAGGCACACATCCCATGCACCGTGCGCGAGACGAAGGGGCAGGACATACTGGCAGCTTGCGGGCAACTCAGATACACTGAGCAGGCCAGAAGGAAGCCCAAAGCCGTCAGATCAAGCTCGTGAGGGCCAACTGCAGGTAGCATTCCGACAGGCCTGCCTCGCGGCGCGGTTCATAGACAGCGTAACAGTCTGGAGAAGGCAGCCTACCTTGATTGTCATGCCCGACCTGATCGGGCATCCAGGGGTCCACGGCGATGTGGAGGAGTGGCCTCACGAGGAGATGGGATGCCTGGACCCCCGCCTTCGCGGGGGGTGACGAAGGAGAGGCTGCGGGTGACGTTGGCAATAGGCGGAGGTGCCGGTGAGAATCAAGTTGGCCCCCTCGATCCTCAGCGCCGACTTTGCCCGGTTGGGCGAGCAGGTGCGAGCCGCGGAAGAGGCGGGCGCGGATTACATTCACGTCGATATTATGGATGGCCATTTTGTCCCCAACCTGACCATGGGGCCAGGGGTGGTGGGGGCGGTGCGCCGAGTAACATCTCTTCCCCTCGACGTTCACTTGATGATCGAGTCTCCGGATTCGTTGCTGTCCAGCTTCGTGGAGTCCGGGGCGAGCACGATCACGGTGCACCAGGAAGCCTGTAATGTCCATCTCCACTACCTACTTTCGAAGATTCGGGACATGGGGGTGCGTGCTGGTGTCGCGGTGAACCCGTCCACTCCTATTGCAGTCCTGGAGGAGGTGCTTGGTCTAGCGGATCTGGTGCTGGTGATGACGGTTAACCCTGGCTTCGGGGGCCAGAAGATGATCCCCGCGACCATCGAAAAGGTTCGGCGACTGGCCTCATTGATGTCCGCTCAGGGGAGTAGGGCCGAGATAGAGGTGGACGGTGGGATCACCCCGGAGAACGCCGGTGGACTCGTGGCGGCGGGGGCTCAGGTTCTGGTGGCGGGGAGCAGCGTTTTCAATGGACAAGCGTCGGTGGCGGAGAATGTGGCGGCTTTGCGGCGTGCTATCGAAGCTTACACCTGCTAGCGATCAGGAAAGCCGGCGAGACTCTGTCCTGGGACCAAGCCGCCATCAGAGTGGGCGGAGGAAACATAAAACCGGTGCCATCGGCACCGGTTTCCCGTTGACCGCCCGAAGAGAAGGGGGAGTCAGGCTGATTTCTGCAACGTTCGCAGGCAACGTGTGCAGATATGAACACTGGTCTTCACACCGCTAATGGTAACCGTGGCCTTCTGGATGTTCGGAAGCCACCGGCGATTGGTTCGGCGCTTGGAGTGGCTGACGTTATGGCCATAACCGACTCCCTTGCCACAGATCTGACACAGAGGCAAGCTGTCACCCCCTTCGTTGCCGTTGTTGCCGCCCTAGCGCAACGCAGGCAGGCCTTTCCGCAAGAGCCTGCCTGGAATCTCGACTGCCGGGCTGACGGCAGCTATAATACCACACGGGCCTACCATTGGCAAACGGGGTCATCCCATGCCAACCAGGATGCGGGTGCAGAGTATGGAGAAGCTGGGAAAGATCGAGGTTAGCCAAAAGGCAATCGCCTCTATCGCTGGGGATGCTACACTGCGATCGTATGGGGTTGTCGGGATGGCCTCGACGAGGCTGAAGGATGGCCTCGCGGAGATGCTGAGGAGGGAGCATCTTGACCGAGGCATCGTGGTGCGTGTTAAGGATGAGCAGATCACCATAGACATCTACGTGATCGTAGAATACGGCACCAGGGTCTCTGAGGTCGGCCGCAACATTGCTCAGAGCGTGAAGTTCGCGGTGGAGAAGGCGATAGGAATGTCTGTCGTCCATGTCAACGTGAACGTGCAGGGGCTGCGTATCAGCGATCAAACCTGAGTGTAGGGCTTCCCCTTCTATTCCGCGGGGACGCTGAGGGCGCTTTCTGTGGCTGCCACAGCCGGAGAGCAGTGATGATTCCCTTTCGCTCTTCCCTACATCTTGTGAGATTCTCGGTCTCTGGAAGAAAAGTGGTAGATCAGGACACGGTTGTTAGCAGGCTACGGATCTCCGGCAGCGATCTGCGCCAGATGTTGGAAGTGGGCACGGCTCTCCTCGAGGAGAATGTAGAGCTAGTCAACTCGCTCAACGTTTTTCCGGTACCCGATGGTGACACCGGCACCAACATGCTGCTCACGATGCAGTCTGCCCTGGAGGAGATCTCCAAGTCGGGCAGCAACGGCTTGGGTGCGGTTGCTCATGCCGCCGCTCATGGGTCGTTGATGGGTGCGCGCGGGAACTCTGGGGTCATCTTGTCCCAGATCCTGAGAGGGATGGCTCGCTCCATAGACGGCCGGAAGAGTCTGGACGCAGCCGAGATGGCAGCGGCACTCAAAGAGGGTGCCAACACCGCCTACAGGGGCGTCGGCAAGCCTGTTGAAGGGACCATGCTAACTGTCGCGAGAGATGCGGCGGACTCCGCGCTCATCGCGGCCCAGGAGGAACGCAGCGTGGGGATGGTCTTGCGTCGCGCGGTGGAGGCCGGCCGGCGTTCCCTGGCCAACACCCCCGACCAGTTGCCTACTCTCAAGGAAGCTGGTGTGGTGGACGCGGGGGGGCAGGGTTACCTGTTGCTGCTGGAGGGCGCCCTGATGCTTGTCACCGGCGAGCGCACTGCTCCTCCAGTGGTGAAGCCCAGCCACGCGGTTCCGTCGGCTGTGCCGGTTTCTTCCACCAATGAGTATGGATACTGTACAGAAGTGGTGATTCGCGGGGATGGGCTGCAACCCGACGAGATCCGGAGGTTGCTCGAGACAATGGGGACTTCGGTGATCGTGGTGGGGGAACCCGGTCTGCTTCACCTGCACGTCCACACGGCTCAGCCTGGCGATATCCTGAATTTCGCTACCCGCTACGGCTCCTTGGACAAGATCAAGGTGGAGAACATGCAGATCCAGCACACTGCCTATCTGACTGGACTATCTTCGCTACCCTCGCCGTCTACTGCTGTCGAAGGGGTCGCGGTCGTCGCTGTGGCTGCCGGGTCCGGCCTGGCGAGGGTGTTCAAAGATCTGGGTGCCGCGGAAGTGGTGCCGGGCGGGCAGAGCATGAATCCCAGCATCGAGGAGTTGGTGCACGCTGTCGCCGCGTCGGGCCGCTTGCAAGTGATACTGCTGCCCAACAACCCCAATGTGGTGCTGACGGCGCAGCAGGCCCAGGCGCTCTGCAAAGCTGAGTTGAGGGTAGTGCCCACGCGAACCATCACCGAAGGTGTAGCTGCGATGCTGGCCTACAACCCTGAGTTGGATCTGGATGTCAACCTGGCTGCTATGAGGGATGCCATCTCATCAGTTCAGAGTATCGAACTGACTCGAGCAGTTCGCTCGACTCGGGTGAATGGCTTGAAAGTAGAGGAGGGTCAGGCAATTGGCCTCCTGAACGGTTCCCTCGTGGAGGCGGGCGAATCCATGATCGAGGTTGCGCTAAAGGTACTGGAGAGGGCAGAAGTGGGTGACAGGGAGGTTGTCACACTCTACCGTGGAGATGAGGTGTCTCAGGAGCAAGGGCAACAGCTTGCCGATTCTATCGTTCAGCGATGGCCGAATCTACAGGTAGAGCTGGTGGAGGGGGGGCAACCCCATTATCCATATATCATCTCGGTCGAATAGCCCTTTCATCGCTTTGGTGTTCCGTGGGTATGCCCATTCGTTAGGGTTAATCGGGAGATTGAGGCTTCAGCCGGCCGGCTGAAGCCTCAATACATGGCTATCAACAGTTCTCCAAGTTGCTCGCGGCCCGTCCCTTCACCTTAAGTCAATTGAAACGTGTTGACTGATCGCCCCTGGCGCGTTGTGCAGGGAATCCTGGAGGAGAAGTGAGCAGAATTCGGGTTGTGACTGACAGCACAGCTGACCTGGACGAGGTTCAATCCGAGAAAGTCGGCATATCGATGGTTCCTCTGAACGTCCACTGGAATGGCGAGACCTACAGGGATAAATTCGAGATCAGCGTCGACGAGTTCTACCGCAAGCTTCGAGAGGAGAACGGAACTCCCAGGACTTCCCAGCCATCGGCCGGCAGCTTTGAGGAGGTCTACCGTCGTCTGCTGAAAGAGTACGATGGTATCGTCTCGATCCACATTTCCTCCAAGCTCAGTGGAACCTTCAACGCCGCCCAGGTGGCGGCAAAGAGCGTGGCTCCTGACAAGATCAAGGTTGTGGATACCCTCACTACAACTTATCCTCTGGGGATCGTGGCGTTGCGGGTCGCTCGTCTGGCCGCGGAAGGGGCCACCATGGCGGAATGTGTCGAGATGGCCGAGGACTTGATTCCCAGGCTAAGACTGGTTGCAGCGGTGGATACCCTGGAGTTCCTTCGTCGGGGCGGCAGGATTGGTCGAGCTCAGGCGTTCGCCGGCAATCTCCTGTCCATCAAGCTGGTATTTCAGGTGCTTGGCGGTGAAGTGCTCCCTATCGATCGGGTGAGGACGCGGGCGGCCACCATTAGCAGGGTGGCCGACGCGATCCTGGGTCTCGGGCCGTTGGAGGAATTGGCGGTGTTGTACGGGGATGACCCCGAGCCGGCCGACAAGCTTCTGGGGTTGTTGATGGCTTCCTACGAGGGTCCCCGCGTGCAACAGGGAAGGATCGGGTCGGTTCTGGGCACTCATACCGGTCCGGGAGTCTTTGGAGCCGGAGTGCTGCTCCGCCGCTAGCTTCGAGTTCGCCGCCTCGCAGGTAAGAGACCGATGCCAACTGCTGAAAGCCCGAGATCTTTGCCAAGAGATCGGGACGAGCTGAAGAAGCTATGGGTCACCGCTCAGAAGATTCTGGCCCAGGAACTGCGCTCCGGATGCGCTGACCGAACCGTATACGGCGGTCTAGAGCTGTTTCTCTCCAACTGGGCAACCTCTGTTTCCTCTCTGGATACCTCCTATCCCACCTGGCCTGAGGCCAAACATGTGTTGGGACTTCTCCGCGGGTACGGGCATCGGTCAATGGATGAGCGGAAGGAATCCGCGGAGGGCGCGCTGGAACTGATCGCCGAAGTGCTGGACAGGGTCGTGACCTTGGGCCAGGCACAAGACAGAAGGCAGGGGGCGCGAGTAGACAGAGTAGCAGACTCGGGATCAAGGGCTGAGGGGGAACGGCATGAGTCTGCACTCGCTCCTCGGTCCCCAGTCCGCGCTGCTCAGCAGGTGGCTCCTGCACATCCCCGCCCGACCCGCCTGGCTCAGCCGGCGACCTTGCAGCTGGAGGACCCAGTTCTTGCCCTGAAAGGAGTTGGAAAGCAGAGGGCTTCCCTGCTGGCGAAGCTGGGGATAACGCGCCTGCGCGATTTGCTGCTCCACTTTCCCAGGGACTATCGGGACTATAGAACCACAAGACAGATAGCGGAACTGATGTACGGCGAAACGGCAAGCGTCGTCGGTACTGTGGAGGACGTGCAGGTAACGCCCGGGTTGAGAAAGCTGTTTCGAACCACGGTGAAGGTGAGGGACGAGAGCGGCAGGATCGCGGCTACCTGGTTCCGGCGCGGCTATGCCGGTCTTCACCTGGCTCCAAACAGTAGAATCGCTTTGGCGGGTACAGCGACCGGCCTGGGCGGAATGCTCTCCTTCGAAAGTCCCGACTGGGAAGCGGCGGACCGGACGCCGCTCCACACCAGGCGCTTGGTGCCGGTGTATCCCCTCACCGAGGGAATCTCCGACTACTGGCTGCGCGAGGTGATGGCCGAGGTGGTGCCAGCCTACGCCCCTCGCCTGGTGGAGCATCTCCCCCGCTGGCTGCTGGAGCAGTATGGCTTGTTAGGGCTTTCCGAGTCTGTCGTGAGGATCCACTTTCCCCGCAATCAGGAGGAGTTGGATGCGGCGAAGCGTCGTCTCGCCTTCGATGAGATCTTCCTGGTGCAGCTCTCGGCACTAAAAAGTCGTGCCGAATGGCAGGTCGGTGCACAGGCGGGGAAGGTGCGACTGGACGAGAAGACGATCGAACGCTTCCTGTCCTGCCAGCCCTTTTCGCTGACCGGGGCTCAACGGCGGGTAATAGCTGAGATAGAAAACGACCTGGGCGAATCGCGGCCGATGACGAGGCTTCTCCAGGGGGAGGTGGGCTCGGGCAAGACGATTGTAGCCGCTGTTGCGCTGCTGTCCTGCGTGATTGGAGGCTATCAGGCCGCCCTCATGGCGCCGACGGAGATCCTTGCCGAGCAGCATGGCCGCACTCTAGAAGCCACGTTCGGCAGGTCTGAGCGGTTTCTGACCGAACTGCTTGGACGTCCCCTACGGCTGGAGGTCTTGACCGGTTCATCGCGAAAAGCGGATCGAGACAGGGCGTATCAGGGCGCCGCGGCAGGGGAGGTGGATGTTCTCGTCGGAACCCAAGCTATCATCCAGGAGGGGCTCGGGTTTCATCGTCTTGGGCTGGCTGTGATCGATGAGCAGCACCGTTTCGGTGTGCTGCAGCGGAATGCCCTGAGAGAGAAGGGTGGGACTCCTCATCTGTTGGTGATGACTGCCACCCCCATTCCGCGCACCATGGCTCTGGTGCTGTATGGTGATCTGGATCTGTCGGTGATCGACGAGCTACCGCCCGGACGGCAGCAGGTGAAAACCCACCTGCTGAGACCGGCGGAGCGCCGCCATGCTTACGAGCATGTTCGGCGTGAAGTGGCGAAGGGGCGACAAGCTTTCATCATCTGTCCTCTGGTGGAGGATAGCCCCCATCTGGAAGCCAGAGCTGCGACGGCTGAGTATGATCGGTTGCAGCGGACCGATCTGGCTGGGTTGCGACTGGCACTTCTGCATGGGAGGATGCGGCCTTCGGAGAAGGACCGGATCATGCTGGATTTTCGTGCGGGGGAGTACGACGTTCTCGTTTCCACCTCGGTAGTGGAGGTTGGCATAGACGTGCCCAACGCTACAGTGATGTTGGTGGAGGGGGCAGAGCGATTCGGACTGGCGCAGCTGCACCAGTTCAGGGGAAGAGTTGGTCGGGGACAGCATATGTCCACCTGTCTTCTGCTCACTGACTCCAATGAAGAAGGAGTGCTGGAGAAACTTCGGGTGGTGGCCAGCGTATCCGATGGGTTCAGACTGGCCGACGAGGATCTGAAGCAGCGAGGGCCCGGGGAGTATTTCGGATTGAAGCAGAGCGGGTTCCCCGATTTCAGAATGGCCGACCTTCGGGATATCAGATTGATCGAGTCGACCAGGCAGGCGGCAGCGCAGCTCCTTCATCTGGACCCAGAGATGGCGAGACCGGAGCACAGGTTGTTGGTGGAGAGGATCGAGGGGCTTCGCCAGACCTCAAGGTCGTGACAGGGTCTGAGAGCGACTGTGTGGGGATATGAGGAGGACAACGTTGGCGAGATGAGGGTGATCGCGGGGATTGCCAAGGGACATCCGCTGCGCAGCATCGAGAGCAGGTCGGTGCGACCCACGGCGGACAAGGTGAAGGGGGCTATCTTCTCCATGCTGGAAGCCGTTGCCTATCAGCGAGGTCTGGTAGAGCCGGGCTATCTGTCTCGGGTCGAAGATGGTGAGCTGGTCTTTCCCTGGCCGAGAGTACTGGATCTGTACTCCGGAAGCGGCGCACTGGGGATCGAGGCGCTCAGCCGAGGGGCGCAACGTGCGGACCTTGTTGAGTCGGACCCTCGCGCCAGGGAAGCGATAGCCGAAAACCTGAAACGGACACAGTTGAGCGCTCGGGCTCGGATCCTCGGGGTCCGGGCGGAGCAGGCTATCTCGACAATTGCCAACCCCTATGATTTAATACTGATGGATCCCCCCTACGACGATCCCGCTGCTGAAATGGCCTTCAGACAGTTATGTGAGTCGCCGTTGGTTGGGCCCTCAACCTACCTTGTGCTGGAGCATTCAAGACAGCGTGTGGTTCCACCTAATTGTGGGGTGCTGACGCTGTTGAAGACGCGTTATCATGGGCGGACCGGCATAAGCTTGTACGCCGTGGCTCAACAGGAGTAGGAGTTGCGAACTGCTATATATCCTGGCACTTTCGACCCCTTTCACAACGGCCATCTGGACATTGCGGAGCGCGCGGCGAAGCTGTTCGACAAGCTGATCGTGGCCGTATATGAGCATCCCGAGAAGAACGCCCTGTTTTCGCCGAAGGAGCGGCTTGCGATCGCCCGGGAGACCTGTGTTGGGATCCCGAACGTCGAGGTGGAGAGTTTCTCGGGGCTCGCTGTTGAGTATGCCAAGTCGAAGAAGGCCTGCGCCATGGTGAGGGGGCTGCGCGCTATCTCGGACTTCGAGTACGAGTTCGAGATCGCCCACATGAATCGCAGCCTCAATCCCGATGTTGAAGCCACTTTTCTGATGACCAGCCTGCCATACGCATTTCTGCGCTCCAGCATTGTCAAGGAGATCGCCAAGCTTGGCGGTTCTCTCGCGGGGCTGGTGCCCGATTCTGTGGCAGAGGTTCTTCGGCAGAAGTACGAGGCGCGTGCTCGGGCGGGGGGACTGCCTACCAGCAGCCTGGTACGTTAAGCTTCAGCGGCAAGTAGAGGTGAAGCATGGATATTCTGTATCTGCTGGACCGACTGGAGACGGTGCTGACCAGCGGCTCTCGGGTTCCCCTCACTGGGAAGACGGTGGTGGACGAGCACGAATGCTTGGACATAATCGATCAGCTGCGCGTGGCTGTGCCTGAGGAGGTCAAGCAGGCGAAGAAGCAGCAGCTCGAACGGGAGCGGTTACTGCAGGAGGCAGAGGATCAGGCCGCCAGGATTGTGGCTCATGCCCAGGAGCAAGCAGCGGCTATGGCGCTCCAGCATGAGGTGGTGAGGGTTGCCGAGGCTAAGTCCAGGCGTATACTGGAGGAGTCGGAGATCGAGGCGCGCGAGCGCCGGGATGGTGCCGACAGGTATGCCGCGGAGGCGTTGGCGGATCTGGAGGGCCGGCTCAACGAACTGCTGTCGGTTGTACGTAACGGAATCAGGTCTCTAGACGGCGGCGGCGCCAGAAATGGCTACGCGGACCCGCAGGTTGAGCGGCTGGCAAAGGCGGAGTAGAGGCGTAGAGGCCTCGTTCTTGACGCCTCGGACGGACGGGCCGTATAATTTGTGGGGGCTCGCCAAAGGCGGCCTTCTTATTATGTGCGTCGTTCTTGTGCGGTGCTCTCAGGGGATTTCTAGCCAACGGGACCAATTCAAGGGCGGGTCGAGAACGGACGTGATTCGCCGTGATTGCTTTCAACGTAGCTCAGCTGCTCAAAGCCGCCACGGGCACCATCCGAAGGGTGGAGGTGAGCGAGCTGGATCCGGGGTTGGCGGCCGATCTGGGGATCGTGTCCCCTACGACGGGTTCGCTGCGCTTGATGCGCACTACGGGGGGCATTCTGGTCACCGGAACCCTGAGCCATAGGGTAGAGGCGGTCTGTTCACGCTGTCTCGAGACCTTTGTTCGCGATCAGGTCATCGCTCTGGACGAAGAGTTCGTACCGGTGATCGATGTGAACACCGGGGTCGGACTGCCTGAACCCGACGATGCCGATGCCTTCAGGTTGACCCCGGAGCACCTGCTGGATCTGGACGAGGCCATCCGGCAGTACGCGATCCTGGAAAGCCCACTGCAGCCGTTGTGTGATGAGGGCTGCAAGGGTCTCTGTGCAAGTTGCGGCGCGAACCTTAATCTTGGTGCTTGTGATTGCCAATCGTCGGCCACGCCAGCTCCCTCTGGATCGTTGGGGGCCCTGTTGGCGGAACGGTTGCGCGAGGCTGGATTTCGGCCAGAACAGGAGTAGACTAAATTGGGTGCTCTACCAAAGAAACGGATTTCTCATTCAGCACAGGGCAAGCGCAGGAGCCACTTGGGTATTGAGATGCCCAACCTGATGGCCTGCCCTCAGTGCCATGCCTTGAAGCTGCCTCACCATGTTTGTCCCAACTGCGGGACCTACAAGGGCGAGCAGGTTCTGGAGATCAAGACACGGAAGAGTGAGGCCTAGAGAACTGGCTCCGAAGATCGCTTTTGTGTTTCCTGGGCAGGGTGCCCAGAAAGTGGGGATGGGGTCCGACCTGTGGCGGTGCAGTCCCGCGGCTCAGAGGGTGTTTGGTGAGGCCGATAGGGCGACCGAGTTGCCGCTCAGCCAGGTCTGCTTCGAGGGGCCGGCCGATAGGCTGACCGACACCGCATTCGCGCAACCGGGTGTGGTCTCCGTGAGCCTCGCGGCCGCGGAAGCTCTGCGGCATGCGCTGGCTGACCGGGGTGTTGAGATCAGCCCGGTTTGTTGTGCCGGACACAGTGTGGGTGAGTTGGCTGCCCTGGCCTTTTCGGGAGCGGTGGAACTGGCTGATGGGCTGAGGCTGGTGGCGGCTCGGGGCCGTCTGATGGCCGAGGCTTCGGCAGCCGTGGATGGTTCGATGGCCGCGGTTGTGGGGTTGGACGAAGCCACGCTGGTGGAGCTGTGCTCCAGGACCTCTCAGGACGGCGTGGGCGCGGTGCAGGTGGCCAACCTGAACTCGCCCGGGCAAGTGGTGCTCTCCGGAAGCCGCACGGCGCTGACCAGGGCCGGTGAGTTGGCTCGAGGGTCGGGCGCTCGTCGGGTAATGGAGTTGGATGTGAGCGGTCCCTTCCACTCCGTTTACATGCAGCCCGCCGCCGATGGTTTCCGCCCGGTGGTGGCAGAGACACCGATCAGCTCCCCACGAGTCCCTGTGATTCTCAATGTGAGTGCCCAGCCCTGCGAGGATGTGGAAGAGATCCGGCAGGAGTTGGTGGTCCAGGTTACCAGTCCCGTTCGATGGTCCGACTCGGTGAAGATCATGCTGGGGCTGGGTTGTACGGTGTTTGTCGAACTGGGCCCTGGGCAGGTATTGAGTGGGCTGATCAAGAGGATGTCCAAGGACGTGACGATCTTCAACGTCGAGGACGAGGTCAGCCTTCTCAATACTGCCGAAAAGCTCGCACAGCTAATCTAGCTCCCTAAGTATCACCCTCATGAGTGCCCTGTTTCCAACTGGAGAATTGGGGATCGCCTCTTTTCTCCTGATCAGTGGGAGGGCGGTGTGAGGACGGCGCCAGGAGTATCGTGTGGAAGGGTCCGGCAGGGTGGCTCTGGTCACCGGCGGTTCTCGGGGCATAGGCAGGGCGATAGCCCTTCGACTGGCCCGAGATGGTGTGGCCGTGGTGGTGAACTACGTTTCCAATGAGAGTGCTGCCCGAGAGTTGGTGGATCAACTAGCGGGTGTGGGCAGTCAGGCGATCGCTGTCCGTGCGGATGTGGCAGTCTCTGCCGAAGCCGAAGCTCTGGTGGATGGAGTTCTGGCGAATTTCGGCAGGCTGGACATCCTGGTCAACAACGCCGGGATCACCCGTGACGGACTGCTGATGCGCATGAGCGAGCAGGATTGGGACGCGGTGCTGAACACCAACCTGAAGGGGGCGTACTCCTGCACCAAGGCGGCGTTGCGCTCCATGATGAAGCGCAGATCTGGTCGCATAGTGAACCTTAGCTCTGTGGCAGGGATTATGGGCAATGCCGGACAGGCCAACTACTCAGCGTCCAAGGCCGGGCTAATTGGATTCACCAGGGCGGTGGCTCGCGAGGTGGCCAGCCGGAATATAACCGTCAACGCGGTGGCCCCGGGCTACATTGAAACCGACATCTGGTCCGGGGTCTCGGAGACGGCGCGCAATGCATTCCTCCAACTTATCCCCCTGGGTAGACCCGGAGCCCCGGAAGAGGTGGCCGAGGTGGTGGCCTTTCTCTCTTCGGAAGCTGCCAGCTACATCACGGGTCAGGTGATTGCCGTCGACGGCGGAATGGTGATGAGCTAGTGTTCCGGAAGATCCTGATTGCCAATCGGGGAGAGATAGCCCTTCGGATTATTCGGGCCTGCCGCGAACTGGGCGTGTCGACAGTGGTTGCCTACTCCGAGGCTGACCGCCACTCCCTCCCCGTGGAATTGGCCGATGAGGCGATTTGCATCGGACCCGCTTCCTCGGACAAGAGCTATCTGAACATTCCCAACCTGGTCAGCGCGGCCCTGGTAAGTGGCGCCGAAGCTATCCACCCTGGGTACGGTTTTCTATCCGAGAACGCCTATCTTGCCGAGGTGTGCGAGCAGTGCCAGATCGTGTTTATCGGTCCCGCTGCCCGCAGCATTGAGCAGTTTCACGACAAGGCCGCAGCGCGGGAGCGCATGAGACTTGCAGGTTTGCCCGTGCTCCCAGGTGTTGACAGGCCGGTGTACACTCTGGATGCTGCCCAAGGGGCGGCGGCTGAGATCGGTTTTCCCGTGATGGTGAAGGCCTGCGCTGGCGGCGGAGGTCGCGGCCTTCGGCCGGCCTACAACGAGTCGGACCTGGCCAAGAGTTTCTCCATAGCCCAAATGGAGGCGCAGAGCGCTTTCGGAAATGGAGGGCTGTACCTGGAGACCCTGGTGGAGGGTGCCCGGCACGTGGAGGTTCAGGTACTGGTCGACCGATACGGAAATGCCGTCCACCTGGGAGAGAGGGACTGCTCGCTGCAGCGGCGCCACCAGAAGATGTTGGAGGAGTCTCCCTGCGTCGTTCTGGACCCAGAGGTTAGGGCGGAAATGGGAGGTCGAGCCGCAGCAGCCGCCAGGGCCGTCGGGTATGAAGGGGTCGGCACCATCGAGTTCCTGGTGGATGCCGCCGGCCGATACTACTTTATCGAGATGAACACCCGAATCCAGGTGGAACACCCGGTTACAGAGATGATTACCGGGATGGACCTGGTAAAATGGCAGATAAGGGTCGCTGCTGGGGAGCCACTGAGCTTTGACCAGTCGGCGATTTCCCACTGTGGCCACGCCATCGAGTGTCGGGTGAACGCGGAGGATCCGGCAAGGGGTTTCATTCCTCAGTCGGGAGTGATTTCCCAATTCGCGGTGCCGGGTGGCCCTGGGGTTAGGGTGGACACCCATTTGTTTCCGGGTTACGTTATGCCACCCTATTATGACTCTCTTCTGGCGAAGGTGATAGCCTGGGGAAGCGACCGGGCGGAGGCAATCTCCAGGATGAAGAGGGCGTTGGAGGAGTTCAAGGTAGTGGGAATAACCACCAACATACCCTTCCAACTGGAGCTGATATCGAACCCTGATTTCCTGGAAGGGCGATTCGATACCTATTTTGTGGAGCGATGGCTGTCGACGCGGGAGGGTCAGAAGAGTGGCGATGGCCGGTCCGTCGTGACTACTGGCAGGTAGCTTCCCAA
Source organism: Chloroflexota bacterium (assembly GCA_027372455.1). GTDB lineage: Bacteria > Chloroflexota > UBA6077 > UBA6077 > UBA6077 > JAJYNT01. The sequence continues at coordinate 20,627 of DAHXJB010000264.1, forward strand.
GAAGGGGTTGGGATGTCACCAGATTCGGACTTCTGTACTGTTAGGATCGCTCCAGGGGTGCTTGCGACGATCGCTGGGCTCGCGACGGCGGCGGTTCCGGGGGTGATGCGGACCAGCGGCGGCTTTGTGAGCGGGATGAACAGGCTGGTCGGGCGGGACGACCCGTCGCGTGGGGTCCGGCTCCACGTCCGGGGAGAACAGGTCTATCTGGACATCCACGTGGTGGTCGAGCAGGGTGCGGATCTGGTGCGGATCGGGAACCAGATCCAGCGGGAAGTAGCCCAGGCAATAGACAAGATGGTCGGGCTTCCGGTGGCCGAGATCAACGTATACGTGCAGGACTTGGAGTAGCCACTCGGCGGGGTAATCGCGATGTCAGCGTCCCAACGGCAGGTTCACGGTCGAAGAGCGGCTCGCACAGTGGCTCTACAGGCTCTTTTCGAGATCGATACGACCGGGCATCAGCCCGACGAAGTGATGGCCAGGCGCGTGGCGGAAGAGGGCCTTGGCCCCGAGGCTGCCCAGTACGCGGAAAACCTGGTGACTGGCGTCCTGCAGCAGGTGGACGCCATCGATGAGATGATCCAGAAGGCTGCACCGGCTTGGCCATTTCAGCAGATGGCGGGCATCGATAGAAACATCATCCGGATAGCCCTGTACGAAGCGCTCTTTCAGCCGGAGAGGGTGCCGTTCAAGGTAGCGGTGAACGAGGCGGTGGAGCTGGCGAAGCGGTTTGGGTCGGAAAGCTCTGGGCGCTTTGTGAATGGGGTTGTGGGAAGAATAGTCTCTGAGGAAATGGTCAAGGAAGAGGGCGGGGATACGCCGAACAAGCCCAGGGAGTTGTGAGAGGAGGTGGGAGCGTGAGCCTAGATGCCCAGGTGGAGGCCCGGCTGCGAAAGATCGTAGCGGAGCAGTTGAGTGTCGACGAGGAAGATGTGGTCCCGGAAGCCTCGTTCATCGAGGATCTGAATGCGGACTCTCTCGATCTGGTCGAACTGATCATGACCCTTGAAGAAGAATTCAATATCAAGATCTCGGATGAGGACGCGGAGAAGATCCAGACAGTTCAAGACGCCATGGACTATCTTCAAGAGCATCTGGACTAATCTCTTCGTCTCGGATACGAATGACGATCCCATACGTCTCCGCGGGGATTGCTCGGGCTAGCAGGGCTGCCGGGCCCTCGCCGGAGGCGGAGGGAGGGAGATTGGCGGGAGAGGTAAGACAAGGCTAGGCGAATAGAGGCGAAAATCTGGCGATGCAAACCACCGGCAACGACGAACAATTCGAGGGCAGGAAGCTCACCATCATCGAGCATCTGGAGGAGTTGCGGCAGAGGCTCGTATGGTCGGTGTTGACCCTGTTGGTTACGACAGCGTTCTCCTTCGTCTTCACTGGGAGACTGATGGAGATTCTCTTGATTCCATCGGGGGGCATCAAACCGGTGTTCCTGAAGCCCACCGAGATGTTCATCACCTACTTTAAGGTTGCGCTGGTCGGGGGCGTTGCCTTGGCGATGCCGATGATCATCTATCAGATCATTCGGTTTGTTGCCCCCGGTCTCAAGCCCAGCGAGAAGAAGTACCTCTACCTCGCTGTACCCAGCGCGAGTTTTCTCTTCATCCTCGGGGTGGCTTTCGGCTACCTGGTGCTCTTGCCGTTTGCGTTGCGCTACTTGCTGACCTTCGGTGGCGACATTGCCACCGCCTTCATCAGCATAGGGGAGTACATCTCCTTCGTCACGACGATACTGCTTTGGATGGGCGTGGCATTCGAGTTGCCGATGGTCATTGTGATCCTCGCGAAGCTCAGGATCGTGAGCTACAAGCAGTTGCGCGGCTACTGGAAGTACGCCCTGGTGGGCGCCTTTCTGATCGCCGCCATCATCACTCCTACCCCTGATCCTTTCAATCAGACGATGGTGGCGGTTCCGCTCTACCTGCTGTATGAGATTGGGCTGCTGTTCGCGCGGCTGGTGTGAGTGACCCCAGCCCTTTTGGAGCTCATGCCGTGAGTGCCGGTTTGATTTTCGGCTGCGTGGCTCCGCATCCTCCGATACTGGTGCCAGCGGTGGCCGGGTCCCGGGTCCAGCGGGTTCGCCGGACCCGGGAGGCGATGCAGCGAGTGGCCTCGGAGATCCGGCGGCTCTCGCCGGATACGCTGGTGCTGGTGTCTCCCCACGCCCCCATCAACCCCTATGCCATGGGTGTTTCGGCGGCGTCCGCGTACGCTGGCGGCTTCGCCGAGTTTGGCGCCCAGTCGGTGCATCTTTCCTTCGAGGGGGATCCTGAACTGGTTTCAGCCTTGGAGTCAGAGTGCAGGATCTCCGGGGTCCCCCTGGAGACGATCGGTCCGCGCGGGGGTAGATCGGTTCTGGACCATGGCGCGGCGGTGCCGCTCTACTTT
>DAHXJB010000266.1:0-7008 GCA_027372455.1 Chloroflexota bacterium
ACAGCAGCTTGGGCCGGCTCATCAGGGCGCGGCCGATCGCCAGCATTTGCTGCTGGCCTCCCGACAACGTTCCCGCCATCTGTTTGCGGCGTTCCTTAAGAACCGGGAAGGTGTCGAAAACGAATTCCCAATCCTTCTCCATCTCTGGTCTGTCGTGACGACGGTATGCTCCCAGCCGCAGGTTATCCTGCACGCTAAGCGTGGGGAAGACATGCCTCCCCTCAGGTACGTGGCCGATGCCGGCCCCGGCGATTCGCGCGGGCGCAAGGCGAGTCAGGTCATGCCCCTGGTATGTGATTCGCCCCTCACGCGCGCGCAGCAAGCCGGAAATGGTTCGCAGCAAGGTGGTCTTGCCGGCTCCATTGGCACCCAGCACGGCAACGACCTCTCCCGGGCAGACGTCAACCGAAACCTCTCGCACGGCACAGATCGAGCCGTAGTACGTCGAAATCCCGTCTACCTTGAGCAGGGGATCCCGCCTATTAGCCGAAGTCTCTCGACAAGAGGTGACCGCGTCGCGATGGCCGTGATTTACGCCCAGGTAAGCCTCGATCACCGCCGGGTGCGTTTGCACCTCGTCCGGACGGCCCTCCGCTATCAGCCTGCCGTAGTCGAGCACGCTCACACAATCCGAAATGCCCATCACCATTTCCATGTCGTGCTCGACAAGCAACACGGTTATCCCCGCATCGCGGATCCGCGCGACCCTCTCCATCAACTGTATCCGCTCGGTGGTGTTCAATCCGGCGGCCGGCTCGTCGAGCAGCAATAGTCTTGGCTCTGTGGCCAACGCCCGGGCCACCTCCACCAGCCGCTGTTGTCCGTAAGGGAGACCCGCAACAGGCCAGAGGGCTCGATGCTCCAATCCAACCAAAGCCAGCGCCTGCATGGCCTGTTCCCGCGAAACCTGCTCCTCACGTAGCTGCCAGGGCAGCGCCAAACCGGCCGAGATGAAGCTGGATTTTTCCTGCCGGTGCCTCCCGGACATAACGTTTTCCAGCACACTCATGTTGGGGAACACGTGCAGGCCCTGGAACGTCCGGCCCATACCCAGTTCGGCGATCCGCTCGGGCGGCCAATTGGTGATCTCCTGCCCGGCTAGCCACATACGCCCGGAGTCTGGACGGCGCACACCGTTGATCGAGTTGAAGAGCGTCGTCTTGCCCGCACCGTTGGGCCCGATGATCGCGTGGATGGTGCCCTCCCTTACAGCCAATGACACGTTATTCACGGCCTGGAGACCTCCGAAAGAGATGCTGATCCCATCGATCTGCAATAGAGGACTCCCGTTCAGGGCTGAAGCAGCCATTCGCTCCCTGGCCCGTGCAATCAACGGGGCTGCGCTGGCGAATCCTTCGGCGACGGTTGGTCCATGGGTTGCTTTTCCCAGCTTTGGAACCCCATCCTCTGCCATTGTGGGCTCGAGTGATCGCGACTTTGCGCTGCTTAGCCTGAACAGTCGACGCAGCCACTCTTTCTGGTCGGGGCGAAGGCCTCCCGCGAGGCCACCAGGCAGGAACATAATCAGTAATATCAGCATGACCGCGTATATACTGCCGCTGTATTCTTGATAACCGGAGAAGGAGCGCACCAGCCAGGTCATCACAATGGCGCCGATGACCGCGCCTGTCTGACTCATCATCCCGCCAACGAGGGTGATAATAACGATCATCAACGACAGCATGAATGCGAAGTCCTCGGGGTTGATCGCCGACATGACAAATGCGTAAATGCCACCGCCGATTCCCGCGTACACGGCGCTCAACACAAACGCGTTCAGTTTCCAGAGAGTGGTGTGGATGCCAAGAGTACTCGCCGTTACCTCGTCGATGGACAGCGCCCGCATGGCCCGGCCCGGCCGCGCCCTGACTACACGCTCGCTGAAGACCCACATCAGGAAGACTATAGCCCACACGGCGTAGTACTGTTTCAAGTAATCGTCGAGGTTGAACCCTCCGACCCCTAACCAGGGGATTCCGCCCAATCCCGAGAGACCGCCGGTGAACGCCCGAGCCTCGCGCACGACGACATAGAAGATCTCCCCGAGAGCCATAGTGACCAGCACCAGCATTATCCCGCGCAGTCGCAGCACTGGTATTCCGAGAATGAAAGCTACGGCCCCGGCAGCTATGCCGCCTGCAATCAAGGCGAGAACGGGCGGGGTCCCGAATCTAACGGTTAGGAGCCCGGCGGCATAGGCACCGATTCCGAAGAAAGCCGCATGCCCGATAGAGGGCTGTCCGGCTTGCCCAAACAGAAGTGCAAACCCCACCGTCAGCATGGCGTAGATGCCGGCGATCACCATCACGTTGGTGGCATAGTCGTTGCGATACACCACCGGCCAGGCAATCATGGCCAGCAGGAAAACCAGTTTGAAAACGGTGCCTCGATTATTCAGCTTCATCTCAACTTCAACTCCCCTTCATGAGAACCACCGACAATACCAGACGGGCGGAAGTAGAGGATGGCGATAAGGACGAGAAAGGCAATAGCGTCCTTGTAGCCTGCAGGCAGCAGCGAGGCCCCAAATGTCTCTATAATGCCGAGGGCAAAACCGCCGACGACCGCGCCTGCCGCCAGACCCCAGCCACCCAAAATCAACGCGGTGAGCCCCTTGAAGAACAGGAGAGCGCCGGAAATGTAGCTCATCGGCACGATCGGGGCTAGGGTTAGGCCGGCTAGCGCACCGATGGCGGCGCTAATGGCATACGACCAGCGGTTCACCCCGCCTATCGATATGCCCACAAGACTGGCCGCAAGCGGATCGGTGGCGGTCGCGGTCATGGCCTTGCCAAGGAGCGTGTGATTGCTTAGCAGGTACAGGACCACCAGGATCACCGCCGTCAGCAGCAGCACCCAGAGGCTCTGAGGCATTATGGCTACTTCGCCGAACCGGACGGGGGTGTCGCCAGTGAAGCCCGGCAGTGACGCTGGGGATGCTCCCCAGATGATGAGCGCGCCGTTCTGGATGAAAAGGCTTACGCCCACCGTGATCATTACCATACTAAAGAAGGGCGCCCTACCCATAGGCGCGATGACCAGTTGATACATTGCGATACCAACAAAGGCAGTGAGCGCCACGGCAATCGCGGCCGAAACGGGATAGGGAACGTGCAGCGTCTTCAAAAGGAATATGGTAATCATTCCGCCGAGCATGGCGAACTCACCCTGGGCCAGGTTCGCAACCCGTGACGAGCGAAGGGTGGTAACGAAGCCAAGGCCGAGCAACCCATACACAGCGCCCACAGTGATTCCTGCCGCCAAGAGCTGAAGGAAATTGACACCACTCATGCGATTCATCCCTCCTCTGGGGAGCTCGCTTGCATCCCACTCAATATTGATTCCTCCGACGGCTAGCGTGCGGCTCGGATTGCCTCGGTCACCGCCTCGGCGAGGGTTGGGTGGAACTGGAAGACCTGATCGAAATCCCTCGCGGTCAGTTCCAGGTTCATCGCCAGCACAGCCTGAGCGATCATCTCTGAAGCAACAGGCGAAAGGATGTGAACACCCAGCAGATCACCGTAAGCCTCGTCGACGATAACTTTCACCAGTCCGTTGCGCCTGGCCAGAGTCGCCGCACGTGCGCTTACCCCAAGCGATGCGGTTCCGACTCTCACAGAGAGCCCTTTCTGCTGGGCTTGCTCCTCGGAAATCCCGACGCAGGCCAGTTGAGGAGTGGTGTAGAAACAACGAGGGACGATCCTATTGCTGAACCTCGCTTCCTTGCCCAGCGCGTTGGAGGCGGCGATCCTTCCCTGAGCAGTGGCGATGTGTGACAGCATCGGCTCGCCCGCCACGTCGCCGGCGGCGTAGATGCCTTCAACGTTGGTCTCCATCCTGGAGTTGGTGACTATTGCCCCGTCGGCGATCACCACCCCGACTTCGTGCAGGCCAAGGGCGGTCACGTTTGGGATCCGCCGGGGGGACACAATGATTCTCTGAGCGACGATCCTGCGCTTCTGCTGGCCATCGAAAACTCCCACCAGACGGTTGCCTTGTTCGTCCACGTCGACCGATTCAATTCTGGACCTGATGTGTATGCTCACGCCGGCCTGCTCGAGCAATTCACGGAGGATACCTACCATTTCGGCGTCTTCGCCGGAAAGAATCTGGGATTCCTGATCGACAATCGTCACCTGGCTGCCAAGACCGCTGTATATGCACGCAAGCTCCAGAGCGATGGCGTCGCTGCCCACGACCAGCAAATTCTCCGGCACTTGCTCGAGGTCGAACGCCTGCCCTGCGCTCAGGATCTCGTCTCGCTCCAGGCCAGGTAGATCCAACGGGGCTGGGGACGCTCCTGTTGCGATGATTATTTTGGTCGCTGTGATCTCGCGGGTCCCATCTGGGTTGGCAATTTTCAGAGCTGCCCGGCCGCTCAGCCGGGCCGAGCCGAATTCGACCTCCACGCCGCCCATCTGAAGCATACTGCTAATTCCATCCACAAGCCCGCTAACAAGCGCACTACGTCTGCCGCCCACTCTCTTCAGGCTAATCGGCTCCAGGCTTCCCTTGAGTCCGAATGCTTGAAGAGTATCTATGGTTCGGGCCGATTCCGCAGCTTCGCCCATGAACTTAGTAGGTATGCATCCTCGGTTGACGCAAGTTCCTCCTAGCGGTCCATTCTCCACGAGGATGACTTTAGCCCCCAACTCGGCTCCTTGTAGCGCAGCCGCATAACCGGCAGGTCCGCCGCCTATGATCGCTAAATCGAAGTTATCCATTTATATGTCCCACCGGCTTCTGGATCATGGTACTCAGCGTGTCTAGAAAGCGTGCAACCGGGGCCCCGTCCATAGCACGGTGGTCGAAGGTGACGTTCAGCCACAGCATGTGGCGCACGCAGATTTCGTCGTTGTAGACGGCTGGCTTCTTCGCGATCCGTCCCACCCCCAGTATGGCGTTCTGAGGGGAGTTGAGGATGGGAGTGGAGATGTCTGCCCCGGCACCTCCGATGTTGGTTATCGTAAACGTGCCACCCTGCACATCCTCGTAGCCTATCCTCCCCTCGGAGGCCTTGCGCGCAAGCTCGAACCTGGTTCGCGAGATATCCCCAAGTCCCAGCTTCTGCGCTCCGGGGATGACCGGCACGATGAGCCCGCTCTCGATGGCCACTGCCACACCCATATTGACGGTCTGATGGAGTATTATCTCGTCTCCCTCTGTCGTCGAGTTCAGCAAAGGATGCTGCTGCAGGGCTTTGGTGGTGAGCACCACGAGCAGATCGGTGAAGGTTGGGCGAACCCCAATTGCCGCTTCGAATCCAGGGAGGATGCGCTCCCTGAGGTTTACCAGCTCAGTAGCGTCGACCTCCAAAGAGATGGTGAGCTGCGCGGCATTATGCAGACTTTCGACCAGGTGATCGGCGATGGCTTTGCGTATGCCTTCGAGAGGGATTCTGCTACTAGCCGCTGGCTCCGGCCCAGGACGGACCGAGCTATCCGCCGCTGCATTTTGTGACTGCAGGTATGCCTCGACATCCTCGCTTGTGATCCGCCGGTTATCGCCAAGGGTCCTGGCAATCGCCGACAGGTCGAGGCCTATTTCCTGGGCCAATCTCTTGGCCGCCGGCGAGGCGCTGAATGCCTTCTCAGTCTCGGCCGCGGCCTGCTGAGCGGCCACGTAGGCCAGCACATCGCCGCTGCTGACTCGCCCGTCGGCGCCCGAGGGCTTCACCAGTGCTAGGTCCACGCCCTGTTCTTTGGCCATCCGCTTGGCGGCGGGCGACGCGACCACTTCGTTAGAGGCCGACGCCGCCGAGGCGGCTGCGCCAGTCGAAGAAGTCGCAGCAGCCATAACTGGGATTGGAGCCCCAACTGCTGCTTGAGCCTCCCGCTCTGCCAGAACTGGGATTTCCTCATCGGCCGACCCGATCCAGGCCAGCAGGGTGCCTACCGGGACCTCGCGCTTAACGGGCACGAGAATCTTTCTGACCAGACCTGTGCGGGGCGACTCGACCTGGAAGGTGACCTTGTCGGTCAACACGTCGATAAGAGGCTCTCCTTCATTTACCTCTTCGCCCTCCGCCTTAAACCATTTGGCTATTGTTCCCTTGGTCGCCGACATGCCCAACTTGGGCATCCGTAAGTCAAATGCCACGACACACCTCATCAAAGTAGATGTCAGCAATCACCTATCAGACGCGAGCTCGCCGGGTCGGCATTGACCTAGCTCAAACTGATTGCTGATCGCATAGCTCCACTGGCTACACACTTAGATTTAGAAATCAGCGTTTCAAGATATGGATAGTGGCCGCCTGAGCCTCCAGGCCTTTGACACCACCCAGGCAATGGGTCAACCCAACCCGAGCCCCTTCTACCTGGCGGTCTCCCGCCTGGCCACGAAGGTGCCAACAGATCTCCACGATCTGAGCTATGCCGGTGGCCCCCAGCGGATGCCCCCTCGACAGGAGTCCTCCACTTACGTTCACAGGGAGTCGGCCACCCAATTCCGTCACCCCGTCCTCCAGCAGCTTGACTCCCTCTCCCCGGCCACAAAAGCCTAGCGTCTCGTAGTGATTCAGTTCAGCTATCGTGAAGCAGTCGTGTAGCTCTACGACGTCAAGGTCTTTTGGACCGAGACCTGCCTGTGCATAGGCACGCCTGGCGGCAACCTCGTTGAATTCAAAATGAATCAGGTCCGAGGGGTTATCGCCCAGACCCGTTGCCAACACCGAGGCCGCCACCAATACCGGCGAATTGGTGAACTGACGAGCGTAGTCGGCGGACACCAGGATGGCCGCTGCAGCCCCGTCTGCACGCGGACAGCATTGCAGCACCGTCAGGGGATCGGAAACCATTGGAGAGTCCATCACCTCCTCCAACGTCACCGACTTGCGATACTGGGAGTACGGGTTCAAGACCGAGTGACTATGGTTCTTCACCGAAACCTTCGCGATTTGCCCCGCGGTGACCCCGTACTCCGCCATGTAGCGGTTGGCCATTAGGCCGAAGAAGCCCGGCAGGGCCATACCCAGTCGCAACTCAGGTTCCATTTCACCGATGTCCA
>DAHXJB010000268.1:0-6861 GCA_027372455.1 Chloroflexota bacterium
GGGTTGCTGAAGGTGATCTGGATGGAGTCGTAGGGCCGGAAGTTCGCCGCACCCCCCGCCGGGACGGTGGACACCACCCTTGGGAGACCAACGGTGGTGAAGATCCAGCTGAACTCCTTGGTCTCCCCCCCTCCGTGGACCGCTTTGACCCCAGTCGACACCGTCGCCCTGTAGGAAGTTGCAAGTTGCAGCGGGGACTTTGGCTGGAAGACCATCGAATCGCTATCCCAGGAGAGGTTACCCGCGACGGTTGATCCATCCGGACCCTTCAGGGAGAAGTGCTGCTCGGCCGAGGAATGGTCAACCGGCTGGTCGAAGGTCACCCGAACCTGGGAGTTCGGGCCGACGTACCTGGTGTTGGCCTCGGGGACTACTTTGGATACGGACGGGGCTTTGGTCGAGAAGCTCCAGCTGTAGTCCGCCGCCAGGGCGCTGCCCGCGGTGTCGGAGATCCCCTTGGGGATGGTCACCCGGTAGCTCACGCCGGCCGGCAGCCCCCCTGTGGGCTGGAACAGATAGAGTGAGGTGGTCAGCCAGCGCCCGGTCCCTTTTAGAGCCGGTTCGATCCTGAGAGGATCGGGTTTCCCTCCCGTCGTTCCAAGGGGGACGATGGGGTAGCTGAACTGCGCCAAGATGTTTCCGTCGGAAGCCACGTCTGTGGCGCCGTTGGCAGGCTGGACGGTGGTAACCGACAACTCCTTCGCGGTCATGAACTGATAGGAGACCGGCTCCCTCAGGGGCAACAGGAAGAGACTGCGCGCGGATTGATCCAGGCTAACGCTGTAGCGAGTGCCCCTCGCCCATCCACTCCGCGGCGTGAAAATGAGGGTGTTGCCCTTCCAGGAGATCGACCCATCCACCGCCGGCTGGATGTGCAGAGCTCGCTCGACAAGGGGGGCCAGCATCGGCCTGTCGAAGGTGATAGCGATGGGCACATTCGGCGGCACATCTTTCGCACCGCTGGGTTCGAACTGCTCCACCGTCGGGGCTTCCAAACCACCAGCCGCCGCGCCCGCGGCCAGGATAGCGCTGGCGAGTATCACCACGACCGCCGCAACCAAGGCCCAACGCCACCGTCTGGCCCCCGCCGTACCTCCAGCCATCGCTCCAACCTCCACTCTACGCTCTACACCGCCATGTGTAGGGAGCGGCGACCCCGCCGGCCCTGTCCTCGAAAAACGACACGCGTTCGTCATAACGTAGGGGCCGGCGGCCCTGCCGGCCCCTACAGGAAGGCACACCCACTCGACACGGCCGGCGGCCCTGCCGGCCGGAGCAGTCACACCTTGACCGCATCAACATCAAGATAACGCTTTTGGCGACCCTTGGTCACGGTCCTCCCGCCACGCCCTCCACCGTGATCGCAACCTCGTCCTGGGCTAGCACCCGACCGGAAGAGTCCACAGCCACCGCGCGGAAGAGGTGGTGTCCGGCCTTGAGTTGCCAGGTCGCCGAGTATGGAGCAGCATCGAAGGCGGCGACCCGCACACCATCCACCTGAAACTCCACCCGGACCGAACCCCCGAATCCGGAACCGGCCGCGGTCACCTCGATCTTCTGTAGGGCAAGGGGAAGGTCAGGGCTGATCTGCAGCACGGTCCCGGGGGACGGGCTGGTCAACATCAACCTCGGACGGAGGCCGCCTGACGTGGGCTGCTGTCCCTGCACCGCCGAGAGCTCGGTTGGCGGCTCGGGGATGCCCACCTTCCGCGCCCACGCCTGAAGCTCAGGAGGCACAAACTCGAACACCCGCTCCTCCACTAGCTGAGGAGGCGTGCTGGGGCCAGCGAGCAGGCCGGTGGAGCGGTCGATCTTTAGTGGACGGTGCCAACTACAGGTAGCTGTCGGCTCGGTGCCGGCGATGAACAACTCGGTTCGCCGATCTGGACACCATTGGGAGGGGAGTTTCCCCGACTCCGGGCAAACCTCCCTCCTCACGAGTCCGGGTGGCTCCGAAAACGCCTCAGCGGGGTGGCCCTTTAGCGCCTCCTCCATGAAGTCGTGCCAGATCGGCGCGGCCCCGCTGATGCCGGAAACCCCCTTCATGGCGCTGTTGTCGGCGTTACCTACCCACACCGCGGTCACCAGATCCGGAGTATAGCCCACCGTCCAGTTGTCGCGCCAGTCGGTAGTAGTTCCCGTCTTGGCAGCGGCGGGACGGCTCAGCTTGAGAGGGCTGTCCGGCCCGAAGGCGATGGAGCGGGCGTCGTTGTCGGACAGGATGTCGGTGACCAGATAGGCCGCCTGGGGTGAGACAACCCGACGCTCTCGGGGGGCACCCGCCTGCCAGAGCACGTGCCCCCGGGCGTCCTCCACCCGCAGGATCGCCACCGGATCACGGTGAATGCCGCCCGCCGCCAGGGCAGCATAGGCCGAGGCCAGGTCCAGTGGTCGCACCTCCCCGCTGCCCAGCGCCAGGCTGAGGTCGCCAGAGCTTCGCGATGCCAGGGTGTTGAGTCCGGCCCGACCCGCCACGTCCAGAAACGCCCCAACTCCCAGCCTCTGCATCACCGCGACCGTCGGCAGGTTGAGGGAGTTGGCCAGCGCTTCGCGCACCGAGACGGGACCGTGCCAGACCCGGTCGTAGTTCTCGGGGGAGTAGCTCTTGCCGTCGGCGGTGAGAAACGAGGTGGGCACGTCGTACAGCACAGTGGCGGCCGTGATGACATGACTGTCGAGGGCGGCAGCGTAGAGCAGCGGCTTGATGGCTGATCCGGGCTGACGAGCGGCCAGGGTCACGTTCACCTCGCCGTCGATTGACTTGTCGTAGTAGTCGGCACTGCCCACCATCGCAAGGATCTGCCCGGTGGAGGGATCCAGAGCTACCAGGGCACCGTCGGTGACGTTCTTGTCGACGAGGGAGGCAACGTAGCGTTTCACCGTAGCCTCGGCGATCTCCTGAAGCCCCAGGTCCAGGGTGGTGTACACCCGCAGGGGTCCGGTGACGGCGGGATCGATGCCGAGTTGATCGGCCAGTATCTGGCGCACGTAGGCGACAAAATGTGGGGCCTTCAGCGGAAAGGCCGCGGAGGACAGGTGAAGAGGCTCGGCCGCTGCCGAATCGGCCTCAGCCTGGGATATGTAGCCCTGCTTCACCATCAAGGAGAGCACCACTCGTTGCCGGGCCTTTGCCCCGTCCAGATTGGTTAGGGGATCGTAGTCAGAGGGGGCTTGAGGAATACCGGCCAGCAGCGCGCTCTCGGCCAGATCCAGGTCGCGGGCACTCTTTCCAAAGTACACCCTGGATGCCGCATCGACACCGATCGCCTGGTGACCGTAGGTTGTGCTGTTCAGGTACAGTTCCAGGATCTTATCTTTGCTGAGCCGGAGCGACAGCCGAAGGGCCAAGATGGCCTCATCGATCTTTCGACCCAGGCTCTGCTCACTCCGTTCTGAGGGGCTCATATAGAGGGTTCGAGCCAGTTGCTGTGTTATGGTGCTGCCTCCACTGACTATCCGGTGCTGTCTCCAGTCGCGCCATAGAGCCCGAAGAATGGCCAGGGGATCGACCCCGGGGTTGGAGTAGAAGGAGGAGTCCTCGGTGGCAACCGTAGCCTGAAGAAGAAACGTGGGCAGTTGCTCGAGAGGGACGAAGCCCGCCTTGCCCTGCTTGGGATCTAGGGCCTCGTACAGCAGAACAGAGTGGCGATCGTAGATGGAGACCGTCGCGGGAGCAGGCGCTGAGGGGATTTGACCCCCGGTATCAGAAAACAGCATCCATGAAGCCGCCGCCAGGAGACATGCCAACAGCAAGCCCAGGGGAACGACCCATCGGAGACGAGCTCCGGGGCCCATGGTCCACTCCAATCAGATGCCCGCGGCCAAACACACCTTTGCGCAGAGATCGTCCACGTCAAAAGGCTTAGAAACGATCGCCTTGACCTGATCGCAGAAGCGCACTCGCCGATCAGGGGCGTACGCGGACACCACCACAACTGGGAGCGCGGCGGTGGATACGTCGTCGGTGAGGTGGTCGAGGACCTCCACGCCATCCATTCCGGGCATATGGAGATCCAGTGTCAGCACCGAGGGATGAAGTTCCTTCACCGCCTGCAAGCCATCCCTACCGTTGCTGCAACCCGTGACTCTGAAACCGATGGACTGAAACAGCTCACACAGCATTTCTCTCACCGAGTCGTCGTCCTCAACCACAATTACCAATCGCTCGCCATGGCTCGCCGGCATCTACACACCACCCTCTGCGCCCAAGGGCGCACACACTCAAGGATACACAGACGCCCAGTTCGCTCAAGTAAGGGGAAGGTTCGGTATGCGACCACGAAAGCAGATGACCAGATTCGGGCACGCAGCAGCCATTCTAAGCCCCTGCGCGGCGATGTCAACTACCAAGAATGCGGGAACGAGAAAAGATCACGCAGCCTGAGCAGGCCGTCAGGATACGGCGGAGACGGCGGGATTCCGACGAGTGCGGCGTCTGACTGCAGGGGTTGGCTCCGCCACCACCTCAGTCGCCGCGGGGGTCACAACCGCGGACTTGCCGGCAGAACCAGCATCGCCGTCCACCACCTCCAAGGTGATAACGGTGCGTCCTCGGATCACCCGTCGCTCCGTGCGCAGGTAGCCTCCATCGATCAACTCCTGAACGTTGTTGGCCAGAACCGAGCGAACGCGGCCGGTGCCGCTCACGTCATCTGGCAGCAGGGCCCTGACTATCCGCCGGATGGTGAGATAGTCTGTAGAGTTGGTCAGGAGGCGCACTTGGTCCAGCAGTTCCTCCCCACCAGGGGCGTGAAACTCCACTTCCGGCTCCGGCTGGGGCAACGGACGCGAGCCACGGTTCCGAGGAAGCGCCAGATACTCGTCGGCGCACTGCCTCAACTCCCGGTTTATGCTCTCCTGGTCGGCGGCGACGACCACCTTCTTGCCATGACGCTTCAGGGCATTGGCCACGGCGATGAAGTTGCGATCGCCAGACCCCAGGATGAACACCTCCACCTCGGGGGCAGACTCCAGTTGGTCCCGGAGATCCTGGGCCATGACATCGTCTACCACGGACTTCAGTCTGCCGCGCTGGTTGGGCCAGGCGGGGCAGTGCACCAGTTGAAATCCGAACTGATACAGCTGAATAGCCAGTTCATCCATGTCTTCCCGTCGGAAGTCACCGAAGGCTCGGCGCACAAGCACCCGCCCCTGCCCTGGAGCCAGATCGAGCAGCCGCTCTATCGCCTCACGAGGAAGGTTGGCTACGTCGATATTCAAACTAACCACGGGCCGGCGCTCCGGCGTAGAATTGCCTTTCGACACTAGTTAGGACTACCCTCCTATCTCGGTTAGGTCATAAGACCACGTCACTTATAATGAAATTATAGCCCACTTTGGCGCCCCACCGCCAATCGAAGCCCGGCTTGAAAAGGGCCTCCCAATGAAATAGATTGTAGGCAATCAAAGGAGGGTGGGTCCCGTGCAGATTCAGATAGAGGTGCTACCCTGGTTGAGTGAACTGCTGAGCGGCAGCATTTCCCGGAAAGTTGTGATGCAGGAGACCCTTCCAGATGGCGTGTCGCTCCGCTTTCTGCTGGGATCGCTTCAGGAGAGACAGAGCCGTTTCGGCCGGATGGTCTTCGACTCAGATAGACAGCAACTCACCGGGCACGCGGAGATCATCGTCAACGGAGCCCTCTGCGAACAGCTGGGGGGGCTGGACTCACCTCTTCACGAAGGCGACACGGTTACGTTCCTCCCAGGCCTCGCCGGCGGCTGAACATCCTACTGACTAATGTGGGGCGGAGGGTTGCCGGCCGCCGAAAGGGACGCGGAACCTTGCCCGACACTTCGTGGACTCCTCACCTTTCCTCAGAAGACCTTTCCTCAGGCACTACCCTTGCAGGGAAAAAAAAGTAGCCGGACTACCTGAGGGAAAGGAGCGGGAAATGCAGCAGGTTGAGGAGACCGTCGTCTACTTGGTGACCAGACAGAGCTGGATCGACAATCTGTCCAATCAGCTCCAGAAGTTGGTCAATGGAATGTTTCTCAGCAGCGACGCCGGTCGAAGGGTAAAGGACTTCCTGAACGGGGTATGGCTAGCCCACCCACTTCACCCGTCGGCCACCGACGTGCCCGTTGGGGCCTGGACAACGGCGGTAGTGCTGGATGGGATCGAATCCACCACGGGACGAAGAATGGAGCCCGCCACATCCGCTGCCATCGGGCTCGGGATCGGCGGCGCGTTGATCTCGGCCGGTAGCGGTCTCGCGGATTGGGCCGATACTCAGGGCACCCAGAGACGGGTTGGCCTCATCCACGCTGGGCTGAACACCGTAGCCCTGACCCTGTTCGGCGCATCCCTGCTGCGACGACTGAGCGGAAACAGGGAGGGAGCATCCACTCTGTCCAACGCGGGGTGGCTCACGTCGTTTGTCGCAGCCTACCTGGGTGGTGAGCTGAGCTTCCGGCTCGGAACCCAGGTGCATCGAGACGCTTGGGCACAGGGTCCTGGAGAGTTCGTGCCGGTGATCAACGAGACGGACCTGCCACAAGACAGACCGGTTCGGGTGGAAGCCCAGGGCATCCAGGTGATGGTGGTACGGCACGCGGGGGCTATCTACGCCATGAATGACGTCTGTTCACACCAGGGCTGCTCCGTCTCTCAAGGCGGCGTGGTGGATGGAACTATCGTGTGTCGGTGCCACGGCTCCACCTATCTGCTGGAGAACGGGGCCGCCGTTCATGGGCCATCCCCTTACGCCCAGCCCCACTACGACGTTCGGGTACGCAACGGCCAGGTGGAGGTGCGATCCGCGTTGCAGTAGGTCGAAGTACGGCATCGGCCGTGCAGCCGACCTGTTGCTGTCCAGGGAAAATGTCAGTCTAACTGATCAGCGAACATGTCATGATTAGGTG
>DAHXJB010000272.1:0-7208 GCA_027372455.1 Chloroflexota bacterium
CCGTTATTCTTCCGGCAGCAAGATGTGTTTGGGCGGAACCGGTGTGGGGGCCGGCATCGCGATCATGCCTGGGTAGGGCACTCGCCTTGATCGGGTCTGCATCCCCTCCAATAGCCCCTCCAGTTTGGAGGCCGGGAAGGACAGGCACATCTGGGTCCGCTCGATCCCAGCGTAGTTACGTCCTCCAGAGCAAGCCGTTGTCAGGTTGATCTTGCCCTGATAGCCGGCCCTCACCGCGCCGTAGGCGCATACCGAGCTGTTGGAGCTCACCTCCAGCGCCAGGGGCATGTCGCCGGTGGCATACATGTAGTCGTCCATGGCGAAGTATGCCTGCCAGGGCACCACGATCATCAGAACCGCATCCTGGGTGAAGAACGCTTTGGCCAGCGGGGCCACCGCCAGCCCCTCCACCTGTCCTGGAGGCACGGCGGGCTTGGAGGCGATCAGCTTCACCGCTGACTCCCTGTTAGGCACGTAAACCCCCACGTGGGTCTTGACGGACTTCTCCAACAGCGCCACGTCCAGTTCCGGGTCGTACATGCCGAAAGCGATACGGGCATGGGGACAACCCAGATTCTCCCGGGTCACCCAGAAGGGAAAGCCGCCAGAGGATGCCGCGGCCACAAACTGGCAGAAGGTCAGAACTTTGCTCCTTTCCAGAAGCCCATCGGGGGGCTCTTGCCCCCTGGCAACGATCTTAACCGCCACCGGTGCGCCGTCGAGCCTCAGGCGCTCCGATATAGCGGCCGACATCTCCGCGTTGCTCACCATCGAGCCGATCTCCTTATCTGTCGATCTCCCCTCACTTCACGACCTGACCTCCATCAATTCATGATTGCTAGCTGCCGGCGCTTGGCTCCGTTGCCGCTTCGCGGCGGCCACGAAGCTTTCCGCCCAATCAGGCGCACCCATAGCATGAAGATGAGTGTAGGCCGCGAGAACATTCCCTATCATCAGCCCATCGTTATGGTCGGCATCCACCCCAACCCCCTTCCGCAGCCGGAAGGCAAAGTCCACCTTTCTCCTGTCCAAGGAAGACACCCGAGTATTGTGAAACTCGTGGCCCCTCAGCAGGGTGCCTTTTCGGAAGAACGGGGTATCGGCGGACACCTCCGCCACTGCGTACCCATGTCCTTGAGGCTTGCGGGTCATCTCGATCTCGCAAGGAAGGGCTCCCACCATCTCGGCACTGCGTCCATCCCAGTGGATACGTCGAGAAAGGTAGATCAGGCCGGCACACTCGGCGTACACGGGCATGCCATCTTCAATCCGGGATCGAATCTCCTCCCGCAGGGAGCGGTTGTCCTCCAGTTGCTCCATGAAGAGCTCGGGGAAGCCACCACCTATGTAGAGCCCATCTGCCTCAGAAAGGGTTGCATCGACCAGGGAATCCACGCTGTGCAGGGCGGCGCCGGCTCTCTGCAACGCTTCCAGATTCTCGGGATAGTAAAAGGTGAAAACCCTATCACGCAGCACGGCGATCTTCACGGAGGAGGCTGCCCTGCCATGGAGCTCATCACCACCCGCCGGAAGGGGAGGAGCGGCTCGAGCGATTTCCATTATCCTGCCCAGATCGAGATGCTCTGCCACGACTCGGCGAGCATTCTCTATAGCGGGAACCAGCCGCTCATCCTCTGCCATCGGGATCAACCCCAGGTGCCGGTCCGGGATAGCCAGCGACTCCGTCTTGGGTATGCAACCGAGGACCGGGATCCCGCAGTACCGCTCGATCGCACCGGTCAGCATAGCTTCGTGGCGGCTTCGGGCCACATTGTTCAGCACCACACCGGCGATGAGAACGTCGGGCTCGAAACTCTGGTAGCCGCTCACCAGAGCCGCGACGCTGCGAGTCATCCGGGTAGCGTCGACAACCAGCAGGACGGGGGCCTTCAGAACCCTGGAGAGCTGGGCCGTGCTTCCGGTCCCCTCCAGATCCACCCCATCGTACAGCCCCATGGCCCCTTCGATAACGGCGATGTCAGCCCCCACGGTCCCATGGTGCATGGCGGACAGCGTGGCCGACCCTCCCATCATGAAAAGGTCCAGGTTCCGGCATGGTCTGCCACCGGCGCCGGTCAGCCAGCTGGGATCTATATAGTCAGGGCCCTTCTTGAATGGTTGCACCGACAGTCCACGCGCGGACAACGCGGCCACCAGCCCGATGCTCACCGTCGTCTTCCCGGATCGCCCTTGCGGCGCCGCAATCACAACCCGCGGACAGTTCATCTCTTGCTCCTAACCTCTCTAGGCCGCTGTATCCATCGGCCGCATCCGGCGCAAAGGATCGGGTTCTTCAGCGCATGCTGATATGCCCGCCGGACAGCCTTGTTGCTTCGCAGGGAGGACTCATCGAAAAGCGACATCACGTAGCCGCAACGGGGGCACTCCACCCGGATGACGACGGCTTCTCCCTGCATCTCCTCAGCGTGCGCCATTCCCACTATCCCAACGAATCTGCAGATCGCGTCGAACAGAGAACGGATCAAAATCGTCGATCAGATAGGGATCGAAGTCGACTTCGGCCCGTCTGAGAAAAGCCGGCCATCCGATTCGATCGATGAAGTCGCCGATCCGCTCACCCTGACGAGCGCTGTTTCTCCACAGACCGATCCGCCGGCCGATCAGATCCAGTAGTGGCTGACAGTCCAGCGGATTCTCCAGTGGAAGAAACGGCACCAGCAGTCTGGCCAGGCGAGGGCCACGGACCGTGTTGCTGGAGCCCCCCCCACGGCCACCGCGACCCCTCGCTGGCCGCTCATCTGAATGGCCGAGGGGCACACATTCGCGCAAGAGGTGCAGCGTGTGCAGCGATCGGCATTGATCTCCACCGACATCCCCCCGCGCACCGCCTTCGGCTTGATAGCGCCCGTGGGACACCAGAAGCAGAGCAACGGCACATCGCACTGAGATTCCACAAGTCGAGCATCGTCAACCTGTGGAAGCCCCTTGAAAACCCCCAGAACACCTATGTCGGCCTCGATCCCTCCGCCACACTGGTTAGGACACCCGCCGACGGAGATCTTCAGCCAGGATGGATAGCCCTGAGTCACAACGTCGTTGAAAAAACGGTCGCCAAGCTGTTTGGCCAGCGAAGGGGAATCGATAGCGGCGTTCTGGCAGGCCACGAAGCCGCCACAGGACTTGATCTGGTGAAGGGAATTTCCGGTCCCGCCGACCGCGTAGCCCATGACCTCGAGCCTCGCGATCAACTCCTCCAGGCGGGATGGGTCCACCCCCAGGATCTCCA
Source organism: Chloroflexota bacterium (assembly GCA_027372455.1). Taxonomy (GTDB): domain Bacteria; phylum Chloroflexota; class UBA6077; order UBA6077; family UBA6077; genus JAJYNT01. The sequence continues at coordinate 3,248 of DAHXJB010000272.1, forward strand.
GCGCATTTCGACTGGTGCGGCGAGCACCGACTGCATAACCATCCACCAGATCGGCCAGACCTCGAAGGCTGGCCGAGGCCAGCAGCGCATTTGGAGGAAGCTGAACCCGCACCGTCACGCACCGGTCGCCGCTTGAGCTGACATGCTGGTAGACCCCGGGTCTGACGCCCTCATGGCGCACCCACTTTCCCTCGTTTCGAAGCAGCAGATCGGGGATCTGCGCACGGGGATCGGGCATGATGCCGGCCGGCAGTGCATCCTTCATGGCTGCCCCACCAGCCCCATCCCGGGCCATACCACGAACATCCTGTGGGCAGGTTCCCTCAGCACCGTCGCATCGGGCTCCAATTCCATCAACTCCAACACCGTCCGCATCCCGAGCCTCACCAGCATATCGCCCACCCGCTCCTTGCGCCGCCCATAGTCGGCATAGAGGTCCAGGAAACGTTTGTGGATCTCCACGACCTCCAGGTAGTCTGGCGGCACAGCCGGGATAAACGGGGCGAGAACAAATCCCACCATGGGACCGTTCGCGCCCCTGTGGCCGTACTTTCCTCCGACTACCCATGCCACCCCTCGCTCTCCTCCCGGCCGAATGGCAGGGCACCTGTTGATGCACAACATGCAATGCCGGCAGGAGTCGGGATCGATCACCACGGAGTCACCCGAGCGCTCGATGGCGGAACCGGGACAGTTGCGCACCAGGTAGTCCAGCCCCACCCGTCCGGTCGCTCCAGATGAGGCAGAAGACTCCGTCTCATGGAGCCACCGATCCATCATCGGCTGGTCGACAACCGGCACACCGCGGAAGACTCCCACGAAGGCGTGGTCCTTCTGCATCTGGGCTCGCGCACAGTCGTTGGGGCAACCGGACACGGCGGTCTTCACCTTGTTGGGCATCCCGGGATACTGTTGGTCGTCCACCGTCGCTCGCCCCAGGGCATAGGCCACATCCGGAGCGTTGACCAGGGCCAGATCACAGCGGTAGCTGCCGGGGCATGAGGAGATGCCGCGCAGGTCGTCACCCGTCGACCCCACGTCCATACCCAACTCGTTAGCCGCCGCGACCGCCTCCAGCATCTCCTCTCGTCGAACCCCAAACTCAATGCTTCCCGCGGTTGTCCAGCGCAGATAGCCGTGGCCGTACCTGTCGGCGAGATCCGCCAAGCCCCTCATCAGGTCAGAGGATAGATAGCCGCCCGGCACCCCCAGCAGCCGAAGGCAGGTGATCTCCGGGGTGAGTTCGGGTCGGTTGCTCCCGATCACCGTCACTCCAGCCAGCAGGGGAGGAACCGATATGTAACCCCCGGTTCCCCACTGCGTCTGGTTCAGTCGCAGCCCATCCTCAAGCATCTGGAGTGGGAATCCGCTCTGCTGCAACTCGCGCACGTGGCTCGGGTACGGCCCTTGCGCCAGCCGCTCACAGAGGGGTTTCTCCAGGTTCCGCTGGTTCTCCAACCGCTCCATCCGGAGTGCCTTCTACCGTTACCAGCATGCCCTCGGACCGCAAAGAGCCAGGGCACGCCACATGGGAATCAGACTCACCGCCAGCTTACCAAAGGGAGTCTAGGCACCAGCTGCAGGGGGTTGAATAGGTGGAACGCCCTAAACACGGATAGGAGAAACGCCCTATCTTACGTCTACTCATCTTCGCGATGGCGTTGGTAGAGAGCCTTGTTAAAGTAACCGTAGGAGCAATTGAGGGCACCGATGGGATTGTGGGCCAGCACCCTGTCCTTTGCCACAAGACAGGTGACGGGGGCCTCAGAGTGCTTGATGAAGAGCGAGTCGTGGCCGACGCAGAGGCCGAACAGCACGTTGAGACCTGTACCGCCCGCGTTCATCAGTCTCGCCTGTCCGATCGGATTGCACATCGGCTCGAAGGTACCCGGCCTTACCTGCTCCTCGTCCCTGACCCCAATGTAAGCCTTGGGAATGGAGCCGGTCTTGCAGCAAGCTGAAACTACCTCGAAGCCATTGGCTTCGAACACCTTGTTGAGGGTCTTGGCCTCCTGCCTGAGCCCGACACAGAAGGCAAGCCCCAGCTTCTTGATCCCCAGCCGTCGGGCAAACTCCATGGTCTCCTCAACTCGAGTCCACTGGCAGTAGCCTGCCGCCTCGACGATAGCAGAGACCCTGGCCATCTCCATCGTCGCACGGTCCTCGTACAGATCTCGAGTGTCCACTACCTCAGGGCTCACCTTCATTGGACAGTTGGCCGGCGCAGCCTCCAGGTTGCCCATGCGGCAGGCAAAGACGTTGCAGGTCGCACAAACACTCACGGCACCATCGCTCCCTTCCCTACCTCAGCTTCGAAGCCCGACTCACTCCCTCTTCTCTATAATGGGGATCACGCGGCATCATTCTTATATACCCTCAGCAGAGTTGATGCAATGATGCGATTGGCGCGTATACTGAACGCCCTGGTCACGAGTTGGACGCCGCTCAGCAACTTGGAATTCTCACCGTCATGCTGGAGCAGGGTGGGCAGAGCGTCGGCGGTTCCGTGATGCAGCCGCACATTATCGCGGAAAGCTGACTGCCGGCGGCTTTCTTGTTATGATAGGCCGTGATTTGAAAGGGGGTGGCAAGGTGCTGCCTTCAAGAACCAGGGTCTGGCTAGCTCTCCAAGCCATTATTCTCCTGGCGATGGCGATGTCCTTCGCTACACCCTCCTCAGCCCAGGGCAGTTATGTCGCCGTGGTACCCGTGCGAGGCATCATCAACCCGGCGATGGCCAGCTACGTGGATCGAGCCATCGGGCAAGCCGAGGAGACCGGAGCCGCGGCCGTGGTGATCGAGATGGATACCCCCGGCGGCCTGGACACCTCCATGCGTGAAATCATTCAACGGATCATGGCCTCCAAGGTTCCCATCATCGTTTACGTGGCCCCCGCGGGGTCTCGTGCCGGCTCCGCCGGCGTCTACATCACCTACGCTGCCAACATAGCCGCCATGGCCCCCAACACAAACATCGGCTCGGCTCATCCCGTTTCCATAGGAGACAATGGGACAGAGCAACAGATGTCCGACACGATGCAGCAGAAGGTGACCAACGACGCCGTGGCCTACATCAAGGGATTGGCCCAAACCCGCGGCCGCAACGCGACCTGGGCAGAGCAGGCGGTGCGGGAGAGTGTCAACGTCACCGCCCACGAGGCTCTCAGCCTCAAGGTGGTGGACCTGGTCGCCAACGATCTGCCCTCTCTGCTGAGCCAGGTGGATGTACGAGAGGTGCAGCTAGCCAGTGGCGAGGTCGTTCTCCATACCAAGGGGTTGCCGACCGAACAGATCGAGATGACTCCGCTCGAGAGCCTGCTACACGATATCGGCGATCCCACTGTCGCCTACATCCTGATGAGCCTTGGCACTATGGGGCTGATCTTTGAGCTCGCCAACCCCGGCGCCATCCTGCCCGGGGTAGTGGGAGGCATCTGCCTGCTCTTCGCCCTGTTTGGGCTGGGCACTCTCCCCGTGAACATGGCGGGGCTGCTGCTGATCGGATTTGCCTTCCTCCTGTTCGCGGCAGACATCTTCGCCCCCACCCATGGGATCCTGACCGCGGGGGGTACCATCTCCTTCGTGCTGGGGTCGCTCATGCTGATCAACACCCGCAACGCCCCCTTCCTGGCGATATCTCGACCGGCCATCGTGGCGGTCACCATGGGGCTCACAGCCTTCTTCGCTTTCGTGCTGACCGCCGTGATGAGGTCGCGACGCCGCCGGCCGACCATGGGTCGAGAAGGGCTGGTGGGTCAGATCGGAACCGCGAGAACACCTTTGGAGCCAAATGGAATGGTGTTTCTGCACGGCGAGCTGTGGAAGGCCATCAGCGAAGCCGGGAAGGTGGCCGAGGGGGAATTGGTGGAGATCGTGGGTACTCAGGGACTCACCCTGATGGTGAAGCCTCGGCCACCAGAGAAGCGGTTGAGAAGCTGAGATACAGCATGCTATGCTTGTG
>DAHXJB010000291.1:0-5544 GCA_027372455.1 Chloroflexota bacterium
GGCATCGACGCGCTGCTGCTGGACCGCGACGGGAAGCACGGTGAAGAGCCTAACCGCATCCACACCCTTCTCGAGCTCTTAGATCTCCTTCCGTAGAACACCCTCTACCAACCGATACTTTTCGACCAGCCTCTGCATCTCCTTTTCGGCCTCGGACATCAACTCCACATACCGATCCAGATATCCCATGCCTCGGCTGATATCGATGTACTTGTTGAAGCGAAAGCCATTCTTGACGACCTCCGCACCCTCGCTGGCGTTACGAAGGGCATCCGCGAATAGCTTGTGGTACCGCTGCGCAGGCTTCGGCGCGGAAAGCTCGCCAAACCTTCTCAGCCTGTCGGTCACCTGCCACCAATAGTTGGCCGAGAGGTTGGCGGCCTTCTGTCCATCCTGGATCGGTTCCGAGACACTATCTCGCCACTCGTCGTAGAGCCGATTCACCATCAGGGCGATAGGTGTAGCAGCCTGCAGGTAGCCGCTAACTTCCTCCCGCTCTTTGCGGAAGCGATCCTCCTGCATCCTCTTCCAGAAGGAAAGGGGATGCGTAACGGCGGATCGGTTCCTCTGGGAGGCGCTGTTCTGTTCCGGAAGCGGCTCGGGCATGTCAGCGTCCCAAAAGGTAGATAAGACGGCAGGCGTAGTCTACCGATGTGTTGCTGGAGCGTCAACTGATCGATCGCTGACCATCGAGTTCGAGTTGCGCCAGATGACAGAAGAGGTGCAGGACGAGAGCCGCTGGTGCATGGCTTAACCAAGAGAGGTCGAGGGGAACGGCCGGACCTCTCTTGGTCACTCAGGGCGAGGTTTAGCCTCACTTACGGCGCGGTCCCTACGCAGCCTTCTGTTGCGGCTGCTGCTTGAGCGCTGCCTGGAGCTTCGCCTCGGCATCCTTAATCCCTCACTCGATATCTACTTTTCCTGATGACAGAAGCGAACTCCATCCAGGGAAAGCTGCTTAATAGGGCATCACCTCCCGGCCGAGTGTGCTGTTGATGACCAGCGCCGCCGACGCGTAAAACGCCAGCAATGCCGACACAATGGAGGCGTAACCGGCCGCCATGATAGTCAGGAAGGCACCACCCATGAAAAACGACGCTGAAAGCAAGGCCAGCGAGACAGTTAGGAAACCGGCGGTCCCGACCACGACCGCACTGATACCGGTCGCGGCGAAAGTCAGGTAGGCCCCAATAAGGGCAAACATGGCCACGGCTACGGCGGTGCCCAACTCCGGCTGCAGGATCCCCACGGGGATACCTGTCAACCCTGAGACCAGGATGCCCAGCCCCAGCACACCATAGAGCGAACCGTAGACGCCCAGGAAGGTCGCCCAGAAGGTGCTGCCTTTTCGAAAGGACCACATGGCGGCGATAAACTGGGCTATGCCACCGAAGATGATCAGCATGGGAAGCGTCGCGATGTACCCTGTTATCGATGACACGAAGGCGATGATAGGGGACCCCTGGGAGGAGATGGCAGCCCAGCCAGCCTCGATTGCTCCGAGAGTGAATGTGGTTGCCGCGAAGGCTGCCAGCCCTAGGGGTGCAGCATCGGCAACGGTCGCCTGGGCGTTGAGCTCCAACCGTTGGATGATATCTTCCGCCGATACCGGCCGTATCGGCCCGGCGGGCGTCCACTGCTCTCCTCGCGGATTCAGGGGTGGACCCGTCGGCTCCTGCCCCTGCGCACCCTCAGGACGAGAAGGTTCTTCTTGCTCGTGTTCGTGCGCCATGAGTCACTACTCTCCTTTCGGCTTTCCGCGGACAAGGCAACCCTTCGCCAACACCGCTTCTACCCTAGCCAGATACCGAGATGCACTCCGCACAAGGCTCCGCAGACCGAGACCCCGGCAATCCTGTCCCAAGCCGGGGCAACCTTCCTATCAAGGGTAAGCTCATCTCACTGGATGGCTGTCGTCGGAGATGCAACGAGTATGCCACTCTAATGTCCTCAGATCGCCGAAGCCGCTTGAGGGGCCTGGAAAAGCTGAATACCGGAGGGAGGGGCTGAGGCCCCTCCCTCCGACGCGCTTCGGTCCTTTGTCAGTGGGTCCTGCTTCACGTTGTCAACCAAGGCGACGCACGGCTCGAAGCCACCCCGCCGCTATCTCTCGTCAAGGGCTACGCCGCCTTCCGCATCCTTCGGGTAATCGCGGCCTCACCGATCACACGCATCAACTGCTTCGTTCGCTCAACGAAGACCATCTCAGCTGCCAGATTGGTCTCGAGGAGCGCAGACACTGGGATGTCACCCATGAAGTCCGCCATTGCGATCAACCCGGTGTAGGCTGCGGTCTGCAGTTGCACCAACTCCCGGGCCTTGTGAATGACGTAGAGGGCTTTCAGCTGCGGCGACGGTATCTCGTTGTACTCTCTGCGGAAATCCTCCAAGAAAACATCGTGCAGACGGGTTGTGGGAGGCTGAACCGGCTGTTTGCGCAGCAGCCTGAACGCCTCGTCCAGGTTGTGTATGCTCTCCTTTGTGAGGAAGCTCCTGGTCTCCAGGATCTCCTTTACTTCCTCTCTCTCTGCCATCTGGCTCATCTCCTGCCAGATCTGCAGCGCACGCTCCTCGCGAGCGCGCACATTGCTCAGCACTGTGATGAACAGTTCTTCCGCATCTTGGATAGGCATGGCTGGTATTGCACTCCTTCATGTTCCGACGCAGGACTGCAGCGCCGCCGGGCTTGTAGCAAATCCTATTCCCACTACTCAAGCTGGGGATGTGGCATGCATTTCGCCCAAGTGATGGCATCGGATGACGTGGTGCCCGACGGGGAAGGGGACGAAACCGAATCGTGAACCCTCGGCACGCAGCTTCCTGAGGGTGCGTCGATGGAAGCGAGGGAGACCAGGCCTACGGAAGCCTCCACACCGCCAGTCGGTGGGTTGACCAGCGAAGAAGTTCGGCAGCGACGTGCGCGGGGTGAAATCAACCGGACTACCCTGCCCATCAGCCGTCCCCTCAGCGACATTCTCAAAGGCAACATCCTCACCCTCTTCAACGCTATTGTGGCCGGCGCGGCAACGCTGCTGCTGGCAGTCGGACAACTGCGTGATGCCTTCCTCACCGGCAGCCTGATCGTCTTCAGCGTCGGGGCCAGTACCTTCCAGGAAATCCGGGCAAAGGTACGCCTGGAGAGGATTGCCTTGCTGGCTCGCGTCCATGCGCGGGTCATCCGGGACGGAGCTGAGATAAGGGTTGACCAGTCCGACCTGGTGCTGGGCGACTACCTGGTGTTGTCACGGGGAGAACCGGTTGTCGTCGACGGAACCGTGGTTCAGGCCGACCAATTGGAGGTCGACGAGTCCCTTCTGACCGGTGAAAGTGAGCCTGTAGCCAAGAGCACCGGCGCCAGGGTCCTCTCCGGCAGCTACTGCGTAGCCGGGTCAGCCATCTACACGGCAGAAGGAATCGGCGAGTCAAGCTATGCCCAGAGGCTGGCCGCGGCAGCCAGAGCGTACAGCTATTCACGGAGCCATATCCAGAAATCGCTCAACCGAATACTCTGGGCGCTGCTGGTGATCGTCGTCGCGGTCAGCGTGATCCAGGCACTGTTCTTTCTCTTCCGCGGCGTGGCGATCGTCGATGCCATTCGAGCCACCGCGGTGATAGCCACTCTGGTGCCCCAGGGGTTGCTGGTGATGTCCACCGTCGCCTACTCGGTCGGCGCGGTGCGCCTCGCACGGGCGGGCGTGCTCGTCCAGCAGTTGAACGCGGTCGAATCTCTCAGCTATGCGGACCTCCTCTGCCTCGACAAGACCGGCACTCTCACCACCAACCGGCTTCGGCTGCACGAGGTCGTCAGCCTCGCCGATCAAGAGCCGCCGGTCGAGCAACTGATCGGCCTGTTCGCATCCAGCTTCCCCAAACCAGACGCCACCCTCCAAGCAATCGCCGCCAGGCTCCCGTCGGAACAGTGTCCGGTCGCCGCGGCTGTGCCCTTCTCTTCCGAGAGAGGATGGAGCCTGCTCACCTTCGGCGCTCCATGCCCTTTCGGCACCTTTGTGCTGGGGGCGCCGGAGGTGCTGCTGAGACACTCCCGAGAAGTGGCCGGCGTGGAGGAGACGAACAGACGGCTTGCAGCGGCGGGGCTACGAGTCCTTCTATTCGCAAGGGCATTGGACCAGCAGGGCCGGCCAGGTAGAGCCGGCCCCTCGGACCGCGCGGCACGCCTACCGGATAATCTGCAGCCTCTGGCACTGGTGGCGCTGCAAGAAGAGGTGCGCCTCGACGCCACCCCCACGCTGGACTCCCTGACGCAGCAGGGCATATCGGTCAAGGTAATCTCAGGCGACAACCCCCGAACCGTGCTGGCGATCGCCGACAGGGCAGGGGTGCCCAGCACCGCGCCCGCAGTTTCGGGGCCTGAACTGGACGAGTTGCCTCCCGAAGCCAGGACGCAGGCAATTGAGCGTTCGACCGTTTTCGGTCGCATCTCGCCTTCGCAAAAGCAGGAGATCCTTCGAGCCCTGCAAGCAAGCGGACACTACGTGGCGATGATCGGGGATGGTGTCAACGATGTGCTCGCGCTAAAGCAGGCGAATGTGAGCATCGCCATGGGTGGTGGGAGCCCTGCCGCCCGTGCTACGGCCGATATCATCCTGCTCAACAACAACTTCGACGTGCTTCCGGCAGCACTGGGAGAGGGGCGTCGCATCATCAACGGCATGCTACTGCTTATCAAACTGTTCCTAATCCGAGACGCGGCTACCATCGAATTGATCCTGGTCGCGGGCTTCGCCGGTGCTCCTTTCCCGTTCTTGCCACCTCACGCCGCCCTGATCGCCCTCCTTACGGTGGGGATACCCGCCCTGTTGGTGGTGGCATGGGCCGGTCCGGCTGCACCTCACGAGGAATCCATCCGTGCCATAGCCGTATCCGTCTTGCAGATCGGCACCACTAGCGCGCTGGCCATCCTCACCCCGTATCTCCTGGTCGTGATGGGTTTGGGCGCGGAGGCAACCCAAGCCCGCACGGCGGCCGTGACGGCGGCGGTAATCAGTGGGGCCTTCGCCCTGATCCTTTTCCGTTATCCCCTCGATGCCCCCCTCCCCCTGCTTCTCTCCGATCACCGCTTCGTTGCCCTGGCTGTCGGGATTATTGCGGTCTATCTCCCCCTGCTTTACTGGCCCACCTTCCAGTACTACTTCGAGCTGAAGCCACTCTACCCGTTCGGTTGGGCGGTGATCCTGCCGATCGTGCTTGCCTGGTTCGCTGTACTCCGGCTCGTGGCCCGGTATCGAGTCATCCAGCGGTTCTTCTCGTAGCTCCAACGGCGCCACCAACAAGGGCGGTGTGCGAATAGTTGCGAAAACAGTGAGGCCAGCACGGGATAGCCGGGGTAGGCTTGTCTCGTTGTTTGGGGTCGGGGAGCAATACCCATACCGCAACTGCCCAAGCAAATCGCGAGGCAGTGTACGGCGGCTTGCGGAAACAGGACATCCTGCACCATGTCATGCTGAGCGCCAGCGAAGCATCTCTTCGTTACTGCCACTGGGCGCTCAAGTCCAGCCATTCCGGGTTTACCGACTCGATCAGGGA
>DAHXJB010000295.1:0-2468 GCA_027372455.1 Chloroflexota bacterium
GCCCTGATCCTCAGCATGGAGGGTGCCGAAGCATTGGAGGGTGACCTGAACTTTCTTCGGATCTGCCACCGACTGGGACTTCGTTCCCTTGGACTCACATGGAACCGGCGGAACGAGGCCGCCGACGGGGTGGGCGAGCTCCGGACCGGCGGCGGCCTCTCGGAGTTCGGCGTACAGCTAGTCAAGGAGTGTAACCGGCTGGGGATACTGATCGACATGGCCCACCTGTCGCCGGCCGGCGTCGAGGACGTGCTGGAGCTGTCGGAATCGCCTGTGGTGGTGACCCACGGCAACTGCTACGAACTCTGGCCCGGCAACCGCCAGGTCCCGTGGCCCCGTCACCGGAGTCTGACCGATGCGCAACTGGAGGCGATCGGTGCCAAGGGCGGTGTCGTGGGGGTCACGGCGGTCCCCGCGTTCCTCGGTGATGACGAGAAGCGGGCCCCCTTGAGTACCATGCTGGACCATGTGGACCACATGGTGAAGGTGATGGGCGAGGACGCCGTCGGGATCGGCACCGACTTCGACGGTGTGCGTGATGCCCGAGTGGAAGGGCTGGAGGATGCCTCCACGATACCCCACCTGACGATGGGGCTGGCCGAGCGAGGATACAGCCGCGAGACGATACGAAAGATCCTCGGGGGCAACTTTCTGCGGGTGTTCCGCCAGGTCATCGGTTAGATTGGATAGAGTTGAGGATCGCTTCGCTGATGGCCGGACCACGTCGCAGCAGCCACCCGCTGCCGGCGGTGCGAGTGCCCAGGATGGCCCATGCCACGCCGCTCGTGGGGTCGGCCCAGACAAGACATCCAGATGCCCCCGAGTGGCCGAAAGATTCGGGGCTCACCAGCGGTGGGGCAGGTGCCCAGTGAGGTGCCTTGCGGCCGCGCAACTCCGGCCCCAGTCCCCAGGGGCTCGGATCCCATAGCAGCGGTTTCGCGAAACCCCCTGCAAGACCGTCCGTCTGGCTTCTGAGTGCTTCGGCCACGGTATCCAGCCGCAGAAAGCCGGCCGGAGTCTCCAGAAAGCAGCGAACCAGAGCCAGCGCTCCCTCCGGAGTTGTCAGCAACCCGGCCCAGGGCATGGCCAGCGAGTTCCAGAAGCTGGAGTTGAACTGTTCCAGGGCGGTCCCGGTGTGCGGACCTCGGACCCCGGCCAGCATCACTTGGGGGCGTGGTGGTTGCACACCCAGGTAGCCCTCAATCCCCAGTGGCTCCAGCACCAAACGGCCGAGGGCGACGGGGAACTCCATCCCCGTCTTTCGCTCTACCACCACCGCCAGCAGGCCGTAACCGGTGTTACTGTACTGGACGCGAACGAATGGTGGCCTTTCCAGCGGCGTCTGGAGGCAGGCTTCGGCCAGGGTGGGCCAGCTCAGACCGGGGGTGTAGGCCGCTCTCTCCTGTGAGACGTCCATCGGAAGCCCGGCCGTGTGGCTGAGCAGACGCCTCAGGGTGACGCCCGGGTGTGCCGCAGCGGCTGCCTCTGGGATGTGCAGTGACAGGGGGTCGTTCAGGGCCACGACCCCAGCGTCGACGAGCCGGAGTAGGGCCAGCGCCGTGGCCAGCTTGGTGATCGAGGCCACTGGGAAGAGACTGTCCCGGTTGAGCGGTCGACCAGCCGCGTCGGTTCCGTAGAGCAGCACTTCCGGGGACTGCTCGCGACGTGCGACTGCTATGGCGACGCCCTTTACTCGGGACGGTGGAAGTGTAGCTTCAAGAACTGGGTGCAAAGTCAAAGAGAGCGATGTTGGCAAGTAACTGCACCTTGTGCTGTCTGGATAGCTGTGATGCTCTTCTGTCCGCGAATTGGGGTGGCAGGGATTTCCCTGCCACCCCGGACTTGCTTGGTTTTAGCTTTGCCGGCCGCTCGATGGTGTGGCCGCGATGGCACTACTGTAGACGCCGCTTGAATAGAAGCCCTGTCGTGTGATGCGAAGCGGATACAAGCTCCCAGCCGTTCAATCCTAGCTCAGCCACGATCTGATGATAAGACTCCCAGGCGTCGCTGTCGCACTTAACTTGATCTGGCGCCACGGTTTGCACGCTCATAGGTCGGTAATAGGTCAACTGGGGGAGGTACCCGTCGGACCACCAGAGTTCGCAGTATTCCAAGTCAGTCATGCTGCACCTCCTATATTTGAACGCAGGCGCGTGACCCAACATCCACATAGACAAGTATCGTGCCTGCTGTTGCGAAGAAATAGGGGAAAACTCAGCTCCTTAAGGATTTCTTTAGGCCGGTCCCTCCTCTCATGAATTATCCCTGCGTACGAGCCCTGGTTGCCCTCAACGTTCGTGGGTGGTACGGCAGTCTGACCAGAATCCCGCCCATCATCGCTCCATTTGTCCTAGCTTTCGGGGGGATCGCTCAGTGCTCGGCTGCCCTAAATCTATTTTCTACTTTTTCCCATGGCCGATGTCAACTCCGTCCAGGGAAAGCTGACTAGCTTCTCAGCGCCTCCGCTG
>DAHXJB010000277.1:0-2433 GCA_027372455.1 Chloroflexota bacterium
CCAAATGTTAACACACACTTGCCGGATGGACCAATTAGTATCCGCGAGCGCCGTTTTCCGGTCACCATTCGGAGAAGTCGTACAGATCCAGTTTGGACAGACCGTGCAGGCCTGCATGAACAACATAATACTGCCAAGCGACAACTAATGCCACTAGGCTTCCGTAGGACTCTCGGGGAACTCGCGAAGCTGCCGAGTTGGAAGCTCATAAGAGGCAAGCGATTCCTCCACCCGGAGCCTGTCGATGAAGGCGGTGGATTTGAGCGACTTCTCTAGAAGATGCTCAACGTACGAGCGCAGGACGCCCTCCACCTCACGCCGAACAGGGGAGGTCAACCGCAAACCGCCGGTCGGGGGGGCATTGAGCCGCTGCAGATGGCGAAGCACCTTCAGGGCATTTAGAGATAGGGGCACGGCCGTCACATCGTGGTGGCCGCAGGCGGGGCAGATGACTCCTCCCCGCACGGAACTGAAGTAGTTGGCCTCCGGACGTATCTCCGCCCGACAGTCTAGACAGCGGCTGAGCTCGGGACGGTATCCAACCAGATCGAGAAGATGAAGCTCAAAAAAACGGACAGTGGTGAACAGGTCAGCCTGCTCAGCCAGCCTATGAAGGGTCGCCACCAACAGATCGAAGAGAGTCCGATTCTCTATCCGCTCTTCGCTGAAGCTGTCCACCAACTCCGCCGCATAGTAGCCCAGGCTGGTGCGCTTCAATTCCTCCCGCATCTGACGGAAGGTGTCCAGGGTCTGACTCTGGGTGACCACGTCCAGTTCTCGCCCCCTGGCCAGCAGCATGTCGGCGTAGGTGAGGTCGTCTACATGCCCCCCCAGGCGGCTTCCCGGACGGCGAACCCCTTTGGCAACAGCACGGAACTTGCCAGCCGCGGAGGTGTAAAGAACGAGGATCTTGTCGGCTTCGCCGAGGTCGATCCTCTTCAGCACAACGCTCTTTGTTCTGTAGACTCTCGGCCGTTCGGCCATGATTGCGTCTAGTCTTCTAGTCCGGGCATCAACTCCACGGTCATGGTACCTCGGGTCAAGTCCACCCTTTTCACAACCTGTTTGATGGCGGGAATCAGCAGCTCACCCCTGGGCCCATGCACCACGTACACATCGTTGCTGCCGGTCTGCAGGATATCGTCCACCTTTCCGATTGACTCACCTTCGATCGTGACCACCTGAAGGCCCAGAATCTGGTGCCAAAAGTAGTGTTCCTCGGGAAGCTTTACCGCCGCCTCCTCCGGCACCTCCACCAGCGTTCCTCTCAGCCGCTCCGCCTGGTCCATGTCATCGACACCCTTCAGCTTTAGCACCACCGCGTCCTCCAACATGCGGTAGCCCTCCACCTCGTGGCGACGATGCTCCGGCCCGAGGTACACAGCCGAGGTTGAGGCGAATCTCTCGGGGAAATCCGTGATTATCTCGGCCTTGACCTCACCTCTGTTCCCTTGAGGTGACACGATGCGGGCGACGACCAAGTACATACCAGCCCCGACTACCTACACGACCTCTACAGCCACTCGTTTGCCATGTCGCGCCGCGGAAGCTCGAACGACAGACCTGATCGCCTTGACGATGCGTCCCTGCCGGCCGATCAGCTTGCCCGCATCATCAGGAGATACCTCGATCTCGAAGGTGGTCAGCTGTTCGGTCTCGATCTCCGTGACCCTCACCGATTCGGGGTCATCCACCAACGACCGGGCGATGAACTCCACTAGCTCTTTCATAACCACGAGTCCGTCCTTCCCAGGCTGTCAGTTTACCCTTTACTCCCTCGGACCTGATCCATAACACCAGCCCGGGTGAACAGCTTCTCGACGGTCTCGGTCATCTGAGCCCCCTGGCCAACCCACTTCGCAGCCTTCTCCACGTCCACCTGAATCGTAGCCGGCTCGGTCAGCGGATCGTAGTGACCCACCAAATCGATGTACTTGCCATCACGTGGGGCTCGAGCGTCTGCCACCACTATGCGATAGCTGGGCTGCTTCTTGGCGCCGGTCCGTCGCAACCGGATCTTGATCATCCCCTCTCCTTTCGAGGCTAACACTATTAGCGAGGCTCCCGAGAGCCCATCAACTGAGCGCACGCTCGGGTTGGCCTCGCCGCAGTCTCCTACCGATACCCATATTATAGTTTAGAGTAGCGCCTCGGGCAAACCCACTCCTCCGAGCGGCTCTTCGCGGGGAAGTGTGATTTGGCCTCGGCCGTGAACGGCTGGGTTAAGACTATCGGCCAGGCCGCGGTTAGCCCGGCCCTTCAGGGCCGAGACGTCACACAAGACCGCGAATAGAGACCGTCCCAAAGTGGGTAACGGCGTTGGTTGGCCTGGCGCGGCGCTAAAGCGACCGCGCTAAAAGAGCGAAGCGCACTGAAGGCGCTAGCTCCCATAGTCAGCCCCTTCAGCGGGCTTTGCTCTTTCAGCCCTGCGGC
>DAHXJB010000314.1:0-4291 GCA_027372455.1 Chloroflexota bacterium
ATCGCTGCCGGCCACGTATCGGGCGATGGCCAATGCCGCATCGTTACCCGAGGGCAGCATGAGGCCATACAGCAGGTCCTCGAAGGTCACGTCGAACCAGGGCTCGAGCCCCATCAAGCTGCTGCCCGCCATGCTCTGGGCGTCGACGTTCACCTTTACATGGTCGGTGAGGACACCGTGCTCGATGGCCAGGATGGCGGTCATTATCTTGGTCAGGCTAGCCGGGGCCACCGGTGTGTAACCGTTTCGCTGGAAAAGCACCGCGCCGGACTCTCCGTCCACCACGATCACGTGGTTGGTGGTGGGATCGGGGTCGGGGCTGCCCGGTATTCGTACAGGAGCAGGCCCGTGATCCACCACTTTTGCCATGACCGGCTCGGAGAGGGGGCGGATGTCCGGATCGGGAGTAGGCGTCGGCAACGGTGTTGCCGTCGGGGCCGGTTGTTGGATGGACTCCCTGCCCGGAGTCCTAGCGGCGTCCGATGTGTTGGGGTGGCCCCCTAGAGAGTTCAGGGGAGGGATGAGCGCACTGCCAATCCCGACAGGTCGGGAGAACAGTGCCAGCGTCACGATGGCGGCAACCAGCACGGCTGCCGCCGATGTCCGCCGATTGCCAGACAATCTGGCCCGAATGCCGCGGGGTCTATATGCTTGTTGACGTCGATTGCGCGGGCCAGCCGGTGGCTCCGGACCACGAACGTCATGCATGTGTGGACTCCTTCCGCTATCGGCGCTTCAGAATCATTGATAGATGACCACCGATGGCGTTGGCGTGAGATTCATCACCTGCTGTGGGGTGAACATGTTGGGATCCTGGTCGTAGAACAGCTTGATGCCGGAGAACTCCAGTTGTCCCTGGTTCATTATCATGTTCCAGGTATCGTTCTTCAGCCATTGGGCTCCGAACCCGTCCATATCCAGCACCAGATCCACCACGGGGCTGCTTCCAATGCTTCCCTTGTCCGGAAGCATGTTCATGGTGAACTGGTGAACGATCAACACCTTGGGTGGCAACCCGTTCTGCTGGATGATGTTCGTCAGGTAGTTGAGTGCGTAGTTTACCTCATCCGAAGTCATGTGGCCGATCTCCCGGCCGGGCACCTGACCTCTCCACATGTCGAATTCCGGATCCAGTGCCAGGTAGACGTCCGGCTGCTCCAGCCACGGTCGCAGGTAGGCTAGCTCATCCTGCACGGTGCTCTTGCCCGGTTGCACGTCCAGCACCAGTTTGAAGCCGTTGGCCCGGGCCTGCTGCAGCATGGAATCGATCATATCTTGCGATTCCCTCCGGCGCCACATGCCGTCGGCGCCTGCGCTCCCCTGCGCCACCACGGCGATCAGCTCGTAGGCGGGTATTACGGTCTTGTTGGTTATCGCGGCGTAGGCGTTTGCCTGGCGCCGCAGCCGTGATGCCAGGTCGGCGCCGGAAAACTGGCCCAGTACCCCCATTCTGGGATCGTGAGGGTTCCCGTACCATGTTACCAGTAGGTTGCCCGACAGTACCGATGCTCTGGTCTCCGATGTGCTGGGCTCGGTCGGTCGGCCGTAGGCGGTTGGAACTACCATGGCCATCATAACGACCACTGCCGAGAGCGCCATGATCCATTGAGAGAGCTTCTTCGTCATCTGAACGTCCACCCCATCATTTTGTCTCAGATAGCCTGGTTTCATCAGCTGTTTGCCTCGGTGGCGATGATCCCTGCCGAGTGCCGAAGGGCACGGAGAAGAGCAGGGTGAGTGCCATGCCAACCATGACCAACTCCTTGTACATACTATCGGCTGCATCCTTGCTTTATTCCCTTCTTCGGCTGTGGTGAGAACTAACGGCTCTTCGCGGTCTTGTGTGACGTCTCGGCCCTGAAGGGCCGGGCTAACTACGAGCAGGCCAGTGGCGTTAGCCCGGCCGTTCACGGCCGAGGCCAAATCACACTTCCCCGCGATGGCCCGAACCAACTTGTCACCCGGCGGCAGGGTGGGTGGAGGGAGGGAGGCACGATTGGTGCCTCGTCTGGTAGACTGGGGTGCCGTGGACGGTTGCCCGAGGCGTGGCATTCTCCTTGCGTTTATAGTAATCTTGGATATCCCCAATTGCAGTTGAGGTGGATCAGGTGAGCGTGCCTCCTAGATCATCCGGGTCCAGCGATGGGCGTAACGGCGGGAATCAGCCTCAGGGTCAAACACCAAAACCCATCTTGCCGCAATGGGTTTGGTGGATCGGGTTGCTGGCCATCCTGATCTGGAACTTCTATGCCTTCCTGGTGCCGAAACCGTCCAGCGCGGCGAGTCTCTCCTACACCGCCTTTCTGGACCAGGTGAAGGCCGGCAACGTGGAAGATGTGACTTTGAACGGCCAGAACATCGATGGAACCTTCAAGAAGGCCGTGATCCTGCCTTCAGGCTCGGAGTCTGTGGCCTCGAACAGCGGGTCGACGTCCGCGGCAACGGCGACGACGACCAATCAGGCGATCAGCTACACTCGGTTTACGTCCGTGATGCCGGCTCAGGGCGACAACAACCTTCTCCCTCTTCTCGAGCAGCAGGGGGTGGTGGTCTCAGCCAAGGACCAGAACGGCGGATCGTGGTTTGTGGACCTTCTGGTCAATCTGCTGCCCGTGGCGATGCTGTTCGGGGTGATCTATATGATGGGGCGGCAGACCCAGCGAGGGGCCCAGAATCTCTTTGGATTTGCCGGGAGCCGAGCCCGGCTCTATAACCAGGAACTGCCGGGGGTTACCTTTGCCGACGTCGCGGGGGAGGAAGAGGCTAAGAAGGAGCTGCAGGAGGTTGTCGATTTCCTGAAGCACCCGGAGCGCTACCGGATCCTCGGCGCGCGATTGCCCCGGGGGGTGCTCCTGATCGGTCCTCCGGGGACGGGAAAGACCCTGCTAACCAGGGCCGTGGCAGGCGAAGCGCAGGCGCCATTCTTCAGCATCTCTGCTTCGGAGTTCGTGGAGATGTTCGTGGGGGTGGGTGCAAGCCGGGTTCGCGACCTGTTCGATAAGGCGAAGAAGGCTGCCCCGTCCATCATCTTCGTGGATGAAATCGACGCGGTTGGTCGCCAACGGGGTGCCGGTCT
The DNA here is from genome assembly GCA_027372455.1 of Chloroflexota bacterium. Lineage (GTDB taxonomy): Bacteria > Chloroflexota > UBA6077 > UBA6077 > UBA6077 > JAJYNT01. Next base: position 3,077 of record DAHXJB010000314.1, read on the forward strand.
CGGGGGTGGCAACGACGAACGTGAGCAGACCCTCAACCAGCTACTGGTGGAGATGGATGGCTTCGACGACCAGACAAACGTCATCGTGATCGCAGCGACCAATCGCCCGGACGTGCTCGACCCGGCGTTGCTGAGGCCCGGCCGTTTCGACCGCCAGGTCACCGTGGGGCTTCCCGACCGAGCAGGCCGGGAGGCCATTCTCAAGATCCACACGAAGCCGTTGCGACTCGGACACGACGTCAAGCCGGATCTGCTGTCCCGCCGCACCCCGGGCTTCTCCGGAGCGGATCTTGCCAATCTCGCGAACGAGGCCGCCCTGACGGCCGCAAGGCGGGGCGGCACCGAGGTGACGATGGCGGATTTTGACGAAGCCATGGACAAGATAGTCCTCGGGACACGGCAGGCCGGCCTGCAGAGTGAGGAGGAGCGGCGGCTGGTCGCGTACCACGAGTCGGGTCATGCCCTTGTGGCGAGGCTCACCCCTGGTGCGGACCCGGTGAACAAAATCACCATAATCCCCCACGGCCGGGCATTGGGGGTGACCGAGCAGTTCTCGGATGAGGATCGCCACAACTACGGCCGTGACTACCTGTTGGGCCGGCTGGCGGTGCTGATGGGGGGGCGCACGGCGGAGGAGCTGGTTTTTGCTCAGCCTACGACCGGGGCCGAGAGCGACCTGAAGCAGGCCACAGAGCTGGCTCGGCGGATGGTGGGGTTGTGGGGAATGAGCCAGGAGTTAGGGCCAATCTGGTACGGCGTCGGCGAGCGTCACCCGTTCCTGGGAAGGGAGCTCGCGGAGCCGAGGGAGTACGCGGAGGCGACGGCGGCCCAGTTGGATGGGGCGGTCAGGGCTTTACTCGATAGGGCTCACAAGCAGGCCGAAGAGATGCTGAGGGAGCACCGCACCTGGCTGGACGCTCTGGCGGCGGAGCTGCTGATTCACGAGACGCTGGATGCGGGGCAACTCGAGGAGTTGCTGCGAAGAGCGGGTTTGAGCGCATCACCCGAGGGAGAGCAGGGGGCGCAAGCTGCCATCTCTCGAGACGGGACCAGTACATGACCAAAATGGTTTTGCCAGCAGTCATCCCGAGCGCTAGCGAAGGATCTCTTCAATGGAACGTGGAGATGCTTCGCGTCGTTCAGCATGACAGCAGCTATCATCTCCACCTCGGCAGTCTGCCGGCTGAGCTGCAGTGAGACGAGCACGTTTTCTGG
>DAHXJB010000346.1:0-3541 GCA_027372455.1 Chloroflexota bacterium
GCGAAATGGAACTGGTATTTGGCGGGAACGCGAGGCGGTTCTACGGGATAGAGCAGTAACTGAACGATAATCGACTTTCGGCCTCAACATTCTGTGAGGAGGTAGTTGTATCTATGGATTCTGCTGGCCAGCTGTTCTCCAAGCGGCCTGTTGGCAAGACTGGTCTGTCAGTGACGCCGATTGGCATTGGGACTGCTCCCTTAGGCGATATGGCCGATGAGTTCACCTACACGGTTCCCGAGGAGCGGGCGCTCGCTACCGTTCGGGCCTGGTTGGATGGTCCCATCAACTTCATCGACACCGCCGCGATCTATGGCGATGGCACTTCAGAGCGGCGGATTGGCACGGTGCTGCGCGAGCGGGGTGGAATCCCCGAGGGTAAGCTGCTGGAGACCAAGGCTGACCGAAGCGTCGAGGTCGGTGACTGGAGCGGGGACCAGATACGCCGCAGCGTGGAACGGAGCCTCCGCCTGTTGGGCCTGGACAGGCTGCAGATCTGTCTGCTGCACGACCCCGAGACCGCCACTTTTGAAGAGGTCACCCGAAAGGGTGGGGCGTTGGAAACCCTCCTCACAATGAAGGAGGAGGGGATCATTCAGCATCTGGGAATCGGTGCGGGAAACATCGATGTCATCACGCGGTTTGTGGAGTTGGGGGTCATGGAGGTGGTAATGACCCACAATCGGTTTAATCTGCTCGACAGAGAGGCGGAGCCGCTGTTGGATCTGTGTCATGCGCGGGGGATCGCTGTGTTCAACGCGGCGCCATACGGGAGCGGGATATTGGCCAAGGGGCCTGATGCATTCGCCCGTTTTCGCTACCGAGAGGCATCCCCGAAGCTGGTGGAGCGGGTACGCAAGATGAAGGTTGCCTGTGACCGATACGGGGTACCTCTAGCGGCCGCAGCGCTCCAGTTCTCCGTTCGAGACGCCAGAATCACCTCGACCGTGGTAGGCATGACTCGGCCCGAACGCGTACAGCAGACCATGGAGCTGGCGACCTTTCCGATCCCTGCCGAGCTGTGGCCGGAGTTGATCGAGTTGGGCAGTTCGCGTGAGGGACTTCCCGTGGGATTCCCGTAGGTCGCACGGGGCCTCCGGCAGTGCTGCCGGAGGCCCCGTGCCTCAATTTGCCCTCAGCCTCACATTTCCCCTCTTCTGCACCCCGATGTGGTCCGTGGCATACAGGCTTTTCGCTCTTCGTGTTCTCGGGGGGTCCCCAGGACTGTTGACACAGGGATGGAAATTGGCGTACAACTGTGCCAGCCGGTCGGGCAGACCGGTGATGATCATCCCGCCGAAGGAGTTTCCCCCATGAGCTCTAGACTGTTGCTCACTTTTGCCCTCGTCGCCCTCGTGCTGTCGGCGGTGGCCTGTTCCAGCTCGGCTTCGGCTCCGTCGCCCACCTCTGTGGCAAAAACCGGGGCAACCTCCCCCGCTACTTCTAGCGGCAATTCCGGAGTCGCTACTGCCAGTAGCCCATCGACGGACAGCTCTGCCACTGCGGTCCCTGCAGATGGCGCTTCGCCGACTGCCGTCAAGCCGGCCGCAGGCGCCACGTCGTCGCCTCCAGCCGCTGGCGCTACCTCCGCTCCGGTCGCCACAGCCGCACCTAAGCCTGCTGGCAACGTGCAAAGGATGCAGAGCCCCGAGGCCGGGGTGCAGGTCTTTCTGTGGGGCGATCCCAACATCGGCCAGCCGCTTCAGCTGGCCAAGGATGCGGGTTTCACCTGGGTCAAGCAGATGTTCCAGTGGAACTACATCGAGCGGGACGCCAAGGGTGAGTTTCTGTGGAGCGAGCCTGACCGTGTGGTGAAGGCCGCGAACGATTACGGATTGAAGATCCTTGCGCGCATCGACTACTCCCCCGATTGGGCCAAGGCCACCAAAGGCAATAACTCGCCCCCGAAGAACATGGCCGATTTCGGAGACTTCATTTACGCCCTGGTCAGCCGTTACAAGACGGGGTCGCCTCACGGGACCATCGGAGCCTACGAGATCTGGAATGAGCCCAACCTATCCAGGGAATGGGGTGACCAACCCCCCAATCCGGCTCAGTACGTGGAGATGCTGAAAGTAGCCTACACGGCTGCGAAGAAGGCGGATCCCAACGCCATCATCATTAGCGCCGGTCTTTCTCCCACCGGGACTACCTCTCCTCAGGCAATGCCGGACGGCGTGTTCTTGGAGCAAATGTACAAGGACGGAGCGAAGAACTACTTCGATGTTCTTGGCGTACATGCGGCTGGATACAAGGCTCCACCGGAGATGAGCCCCGACGAGGTGGCGGCCAACAAGGCTTACGGAGGACAGCGCTTCTTCTGCTTCAGGCATGTGGAAGATCTTCGCAAGATCATGGTTGAGAACGGGGACGCGAACAAACAGGTAGCGGTGACGGAGATGGGCTGGACCACGGATAACCGGCCCGGCTCGCCCTACGCATGGCACGCTGTGACCGAGCAGCAGAAGGGCGATTACATAGTCCGGGCGTACCAGTACGCCAAGAAGAACTGGTCGCCATGGATCGGGTTGATGAGCTCCATCTACATCAGTTCCTCTCAATGGACCAAGAACGACGAGGAGTATTACTGGGCACTGACCGATCCCAACGGCACTCCGCGTGAGTCCTACAATATAATCAAAGGCAAGCTGCCGTAGGCTGGCTTGCCTCACAATTGCCTGGATGTTATCATCTCCTAACTCGCGACGTACCGGGGATCGATGGAGGGCATAGGCATTGGAAGAAGAGTCTAGATCGATACTGGTAGTTGACGACGATGATGCCATCCGGCAAATGGTGGGGACCCTGCTCGGAGAGGAGGGCTACCGGGTCGAAACGGCTCAGAATGGCGAGGAAGCCATGCGGCTGGTGCGCCAGAAGGTGTACGACCTGGTGGTGCTCGATATACTGATGCCAGTCATGGATGGCTGGGAGGTGGCGAGTCGGATGCTGACCGAGGAGAGGACTCGTGACATCCCCATAGTCTTCCTGACCGCTCTGAGCAGCTACACCGACCAGCTGAAGGGCTGGAGGATGGGTTGTTTCGACTACGTCACCAAGCCTTTCGATATCGGGTTGTTCCTAATTCGGGTGAAGGCGGCGCTTGAGAAGTCCAGCCAGATGAAGGCTGCCACCAGGTCTGAGGTGGAGGCCCTGGTGGAGAAGAAGATTGAGCAGCTGCTGAACCTGATGGGTGAAACGCTGCAGCGGGATTACGGGTTGCGGCGACTGGGTGTTGTCGACGTGGTTGATGACTACGCCGTCAGAGAGGAGCGGGAGTAGGGCGTAACCAGCCGTCTCTTCTCAGACTGAGTTGAGTACCTGAGCAGCTTTCCCTGGATGGAGTTCACTTCGGCCATAGGTGAAAGTGGACGCTGAGTGGGGAAAGTTGCTTAGAAGCTGAGGGCCGGACGCATAGTCCGGCCCCGGCGCATTAGACGCTTTCGCATGAATCGGGTTCGTTTGATCGGCAATGCCCTGCTGGCCGGGGGGGTGGTAAGCCTGCTGTTGGCCGGCGTGGTTTACTATTCGGATCTGCTGG
>DAHXJB010000350.1:0-5062 GCA_027372455.1 Chloroflexota bacterium
CCACATGAGCGAGATCTTCCCGGCGCCGGGTGGCGGCATGTCCTTGGCGCGCATTCCGGAGATGCTCGACCTCTATGGGCAGGAGGTGATTCTGCTCATCGGCGGCGACCTGCATCGCCATGGTCTCGACCTAGCGGATAGCGCACGCCGTTTCCTGCAACTCGTGGAGCAGGTCTAGCGCCTTGTGACGGTGGTCGACGAGCCGAAGGACGGCTGTCGACCCGAATATCGGCGTCCGATCCAATGGAGGCTTTGTGAGTGACATCGACCGAGAAGAACTGCTGGTTCGATTGGCCTGGATGCACTACGACGATGGGTTGACCCACCAGCAGATCGCTCAGAAGTTGCGAATGTCCCGGGTGAGCGTGACGCGCTTGTTGCAAAGAGCGCGGCGGGAAGGCATCGTGCAGATCAAGATCACCAAGCCGTTGCCGCTGCAGTACGACCTGGAGCGCCACTTGGAGAGAAGATTCGGATTGAGGCGTGCGATTGTAGTTAGGGCCCAGAACTCCCTCGACGATACGCTCGACGCAATCGGTCGTGCTGCATCCGAGCATCTCAAAGAGGTAGTGTTCCCGAAATGCCGGTTGGGCGTGGGTTGGAGCACGACCGTCAGTCGAATGGTGCCCTATCTCGAACCCCCGGCCAAGCGTGTCAAGTGCGTCGTCACCGAGCTGGTGGGCAGCGTCATGGGACACGCCAATCCGTACAGCATCAGTTGGCAAATCGCTAAAGCACTGGACGCTCCTGTCGAGCCATTGCCGGTGCCCGTGGTGATGCAAAGCGAAGAGGCACGCGACGCGATCCTGAAAGAGTCCGCCATCGCGACTGTTCTTGAACATGGACAGCAGTGCGACGTTGCTTTTGTCGGCTTGGGCGATATCGGCCCGAATTCAACCTTGGTGCGTACGGGGTTCATGACGGCAGAGCAGATGGCCGAGATGAAGCAGCGGGGGGCTGTGGGCGACCTACTGATGCGATTCTTCGATGCCTCTGCCTGTCATATTCCTTCCCCACTGGAATCGCGCGTGGTTTCGTTGGATTGGAGTACCATTCGCGGCATACCGTATGTCGTCGGGTTGGCAGCCGGGCCCACGAAAGTGGAGCCGCTGCTGGCTGCGCTGGGTGGGAGGATTTGCCATTGCATCATCACTGACACCGGAACGGCCGAACAGGTGCTGTCGCGCGCGCCCCAAGCACATCGACGGCCTTAACTGCCATCTTGCCAGGTAGCTTCCCTCTTTCTTCGTGAGTGGGTACGCGTGAGCAGGAAAGAATCTCTTGACACCGCACCGGATCCGTATCAAGATGGTGGTGTCACCATCACCATTCCATTAATCACGCAGTACCACTGCCTAGGAGACCGAAATTGGCCGAAGAGATCAGAGACGGCCTGACCGAAAGCAACGTATCCCCCTCCCCGGCTTCGCTGTCGAGGATCCGCAGCAGGCTACCGTCGCTGCCCGCCTCCGAGAGGCGGGTTGCCGAGTGGTTGCTCCAACAGCCGGATAGGGTCGTCCGCTTGCCGATGGCCCGAATCGCTCACGAGTGCAGAGTCAGCGACACGACGGTCCTGCGCTTCTGCCGCAGCGCTGGCTTCCATGGGTTCATGGATCTGAAGATCTCAGTGGCCCAGGATCTGGCCCAGCCCACACAGCTTATCCACGACGCCATCGTCCAGGACGACGACGTGGACACCATCGGGCGGAAAGTGTTTGCCTCGAACATGCAGACTCTGCGCGACACTCTGGAAGTAATGGATGGGGAAGCACTCACCCGTGCGGTTGATCTCCTCAGCAACGCCCGACAGATACTCATCATAGGCGTGGGCACCTCTGCACCCATCGCTCAGGACATGTTCAACAAGTTCTTTCGCCTGGGCTTGAACTGCAGGGTGCAAACGGACTCCTACCTGCAACTCATGCAGGCAGCGCTGCTCGATCCTGGCGACGTGGTGGTGGGCATCTCCCAGTCCGGGAGCTCCACCGACCCTGTCCTGACGCTGGAAGAGGCGAAGCGCAGGGGCGCCAACACCATTTGCATCACCGGCAACGCGGAGTCGCCCATCACCGAACATTCGGATGTCACATTGCTCAGCGTTTCCCACGAGACCCGGCCAGAGACCATCGCGTCCCGAATCGCTCAGATCACGATTATCGACGTGCTGTACGTTGCCGTGTCATTGCGCAATCTGAGCACCGCCATCCGCAACGAGCGGCGAATATGGGATGCCGTCATCAACAAGACCCTGTAGTGTGGGATTGCACGATTGGCCGTCTCGCGGCCGCTCCCGTCCTGTTTGACACATGACGGGACGCAGAGGTGCTGAGATTGGATTGCCCATCAGGGTCCCATGCCCTTCGGCCGCGAAGGTGCGGAATCCAAAGACACGGGACGCAAAGGTGTAGGGTGGGGTAGTAACTACGACAATGAAAGTGCACGGCAGACACTACCGAACCATCTGGATCAAAGAGGATGACCCCCGCGTGGCTCAGATTATCGACCAGCGCCACCTCCCATACAACTTCGTGGTTGAAGATCTGACGACCGCCGACGAGATTGCTCGTGCGATCCAGGAGATGCACTTGCGAGGCGCGGGCTTGATCGGAGCTGCCGCAGGGGTCGGCATGTACCTCGCCGCGCTCCACGCGCCGCGGGGCTCCACGCACCAGTTCTTGGAGGCCGTCGCCGCCGCCGCCGAGAAGCTGAAGGCGTCGCGCCCAACCGCCGTGAATCTAGAGTGGGCCGTAAACCGGCAGATTGCGGCCATGCGCAACGCCGGCCAAAACCCGGAGGCGATGATCCAAGCCACCTATGAGACGGCGACGGCCATCGCCGACGAGGATGCCGAGTACTGCCGCAGGATCGGCGAGCACGGCGTGGGGATCCTCCAGGAGATCAGCCAGCGGAAGGGGGGCCAGGTGGTCAACGTCCTCACCCACTGCAACGCCGGCTGGCTGGCCTTCGTGGACTATGGCACGGCAACCGCCCCTATCTATGCAGCCCACGATCAAGGGTTGCCGGTGCACGTCTGGGTAGACGAGACCCGCCCGCGGAATCAAGGGGCGCGGCTCACCGCCTGGGAGTTGGGGCAGCACGGTGTTCCCCACACGGTCGTCGTTGACAATGCCGGCGGCCACCTGATGCAGCATGGCCTGGTAGACGTCGTTATCACGGGCGCCGACCGAGTGACTCGCACTGGCGATGTCGCCAACAAAATCGGGACCTACCTCAAGGCGGTGGCCGCCCGAGACAACGGTGTTCCCTTCTACGTGGCCTTGCCCTCGTCAACCTTCGACTGGCGGATGAGCGACGGCCTCAGTGAGATCCCCATCGAGCAGCGGGATGCGAGCGAGGTCAGGTACATCGAGGGTCTGAACGATGGAGAGATCAGCAGCGTGCTGCTCACGCCGGAGAACAGCCCCGCCGCCAACTACGCTTTCGACGTCACTCCCGCGCGGCTGGTGACGGGCTTGATCACTGAACGCGGGCTTTGTGATGCCTCGGAGAAGGGTGTGCTGGAGCTACACCCTCCCGAAGTCCGGGAGGGACACCACAACTAGCAGGGAGATACCTGAACCAAAGGAGGCTGACCATGGCTTATCGGGCGTTGGACGAGAAGAGCGTCATCGACTACGTCATGAGCCGTCCGGCGATGGAGGAGATCTTCCCTCAGGCCGCCAGCCTTTCGGCCAAGGAGGTGGGCGATGGCAACCTGAACTTGGTCTTCGTCGTTCAGAACGTGGCGGATCCCCAGCAGTCGGCCGTCGTCAAGCAGGCCCTGCCCTACCTGCGCGTGGCTGGCGACTCGTGGCCCCTCACGCGAGGGCGGATGCGCTTTGAGACCCAAGCCCTCCTTCTGTACAACGAGCTCACTCCTGGTCTGGTGCCCAAGGTTTACGATCACGATGAGGAGATGTCGCTGGTGGTGATGGAGAATCTGGGCCACCACCAGATCATGCGCAAGCCGTTGGTTGCTCGGCAGCGCTTTCCCCTGTTTGTCGATCATATCTCAACCTTCCTGGCCCGTTCCCTCTTCCTCACCTCCGACCTTTATCTGACCGGAGTCGAGAAGAAGGAGATGCAAGCCAAGTTCATCAATCCCCATCTCTGCAAGATACAGGAAGACTTCGTCTTCACCAACCCCTACATGGAATCCCCGGAGAACCGATGGAACCCCTTGCTCGATGCAGAGGTGCAGGCGGTTCGGTCGAACGGAAGGCTGAAGGTCGTCATTGCCGAGGTGAAGGAGAGCTACATGGCACACGCCCAGGCTCTCATCCACAGCGACCTGCACACTGGAAGCATCATGATCAACGAATCTGAAACTCGCGTGATAGACCCTGAGTTCGCTTTCTACGGGCCCATGGGCTACGACATCGGCGCGTTGCTGGCAAACCTCGTTGTCAACTGTCTGTCGCATTTCGTGCATACTCCCGATCCGGTGGAGCGCCAGGACTATCAGACCTACCTGCTCGACACGGTGCGCGGCATATGGAACGAATTCGCCCGCAAGTTCGAGGCTCTCTGGGTCGAAACCATCAGGGGGGAGCTAGTTCCCGCCAAGTATTGGGAGTTTCCCGGTGGGCAGGAAGCCTTCGCCGAATTCAGGCAGAGGTACCTTCAGAACCTCTTCCACGATACGGTCGGCCACGCGGGGTGTAAGATCTTGCGCCGCATGATGGGGATTGTCAGCGTTTGGGACATCACCAGTATCACGGATCCGCAGCAACGGGCCATCCCGGAGCGACTAGCCATCCGAATCGGCTCCCGCTGGCTCTTGGAGCGAAGCCAAGTCAGAAGTATTGAAGATTTCATCGGTGTCGTTCTCGAGGAAATGGAGGGAGCAAGCCGATGACCCCCGCGTCAAGGTCATCCGAATCCAACTACTAAACATTCAGGTCAGGGAGCACTGAAATGGACTGGGGGATGCAGAACCGGCTATCCAGGATCATCAGGCCCCAGGACGGGAAGACGGTGATGCTGACGGTCGACCACGGTTATTTCATGGGACCGACGAGCGGTCTCGAACAACTGGGGAACATGGTAGCCCCTCTGCTGC
>DAHXJB010000358.1:0-9501 GCA_027372455.1 Chloroflexota bacterium
TCGCTCCCGTTTCTGGCATGCAAGTTGCGGTTGTGGGGGACCTGAGACCGCGCCGAGATCCCGGAAGCACAGCACGGTTGCTGTCTTCAGAACACTCATCGCCGAACCACATCCGGGGGCAAAGAAGATCTCCCTTTCTTCCGGTCTCCCGATATTGGCGCAGCCCGACACCGCGAACCGCCACCATTGGAGAGGAGTTGGGCACAACAGAGTACGCTACAAGTTCATACACAATGGGGTCCGAAAGACCACAAACGGGCCCCCATTACAGTGACCCGGCAAGGACGATCAACCGTAAGGAGTAAATCCGTGAATCCGACTTCCTCTGTCCTTCCGCTGCTGCTGATAATCGTCCTCGCGACGGTTCTGATACTCCCCTTCCCATCCGGCGTAACTGAGTCCGCCCTCGCTGCGGTCGTTTCAGTGGAGTCGGCTCCAGATTCGTCGAGAGACGGCTCATCCAGCGCGGCGTTGCCCACTCAGACACCATCAATAGACCCGACAGCCGCCCCGACCCTCGCACCCACGGCCACTGCCGTTGCAACGCCCACAAGCGATGCGACGGCTGCCCCAACCGCCACGTTCACGAGTGTTGCCACCGGCACTGCCACGGCGATCCCGCCGACCCTGACCGCGACTGCGACTGCAACCGCAACGACCGTCGCCGGCACCGCGACGCCCACCGCGACCACGACAGTCGGCGCCACGGCGACAGCCACCGCGACCACGCTCCGCACAGCCACCGCCACGCCATATGCCACCATCGCCACCTATACCCCGACTGCCCTGCCGGGCGCGCCCGGCAACGACGACTTCGGATCGGCGACACGGATCACCAGCTTCCCATACAGCAGCAGCGAGAACACGGGTGGGGCGACCCTGGCCGGCGACGATCCGGCCATGGGGGCTGGATCAGGGCAGAACTCAGCCACCGTCTGGTACAGCTTCGTCGCCCCGGAAAATGGCCGCATCGACGTCAACACCCTCGACAGCGACTACGACACGGTGCTGTCGGCATTCACCGGCAGCCGGGGCTCCCTGAGCCTGGTGACATCCAACGACGACGTCGATAACAGCATCCGACAATCCGAAATCTCCTTTAACGTCCAGTCGGGCACGACCTATTATCTGGAGGTGGCGGGGTACGACTCCCGGGGTGGGGGCGAACTCGAGCTCTCTGCCACGTTCTCTTCAGGCGCCACCGGCACCGTGACGATCACTCCAACAGCCACCGTGGTGGTCTCTGCTGGGACTCCCACCCCGCCGGTCCTCGGGGCCACCGCTCCCACGCCAAGGGCTACGGCGGGCACAATCCCTCCCTATCCGGCGGTGACGGACCGGCGCTACTTCGTTCAAACCGGCTACCGGATCACAAACGACGGCTTCTGGGACTACTTCCGCAAGAGAGGCGGGGCGAGAACCTTCGGCTACCCCGTCTCCCGCCAGTTCACGCTTGCCGGTTTCCAGGTACAGCTGTTCCAGCGCAGGCTGCTTCAGCAGATGCCAGACGGTAGCGTGGTCTCGATGAACCTGCTGGATTCCGGACTGATGCCCTACACCCGGATCAACGGCAGCAACTTCCCGGGGCAGGACCCCGACTTGATCGATGCCGCCCCGTCGGCCACCGATCCGGCCTACGCCGACAAAGCCATCGACTTCATCCGGTCCAACGTCCCGGACCAGTGGAATGGGCAACCGGTCAACTTCCTGCAGACCTTCCTCTCCACGGTTAGCCTCGAGGACGCCTTCCCCCAGGGAGGGGGCGATCCCGCCCTGGTGCCGCTGGTCAATCTGGAGATCTGGGGACTTCCCACCAGCAAACCCGCCTACGATCCCCATAACCACGGCTTCGTCTATCAGCGGTTCCAGAGGGGAATCTTGCACTACGATGCCGCCACCGGGACGACACAAGGGCTGCTACTGGGTGACTACTTCAAGAGCATCATCACCGGGCAGTACCTCCCAGCCGACCTGGATCAGCAGGCAGCCCTCAGCTTATTCTATCGACAGTACGATCGGACCAAGCCAGGCTACCTGGCCAGGCCACTAGATCTGCGAGGCACCGACCTGGTAGGGGCTTTCGAGATGGACGTGCCGCAATAGTCGAAGCCGATTACCTCACCTCCAAAGCCCCGCCCAGGCTCTCGCCCCTCCACTCGGGCCGGTAGTAGGCGTAGGCATCCGAAGTCACGGCCTGCGCCTTCACCGGGTAGAGGGCCTGCGCCTTGAAGCTGAGAGCGACCTCGTCCCCCGGCGTCATGTCTTCCAGGTAGATAATCACCTTCCGGCCCGCCAGGTCGTACCGCTTGACCTTCGGCTGAGTCTTCAGCAGCGCGTCCAGGCTATCCGCCACCGGCACGAAACCGGTGGGTACCGCCACGTCCACCACCACCATGCCGGCCTCCATCGGCTCAGGCGGCGCGAACTTGACCCTGGCGGAGACGTCGATCAAATCGTTCACCTCGATCTGCCCGGCCCCGTAGCTCACCTGAATCTGAAAGGCTGACTCGGCCTTCTTCCGCGGATCGGGGACGTTGTAGCGAAGCACCGACTGCATCACTACCTGACCCTTCCCCTCGACGTCGACCGAGATCGAACGGCTTGCCGCGCTCGCGCCGGCCGCCCCCACGATGTCCGCGGGGAGCTCTATCGTCTGCAGCACGTCCGCGTTCTCGGACGTCACCTTGACCTCCTTATGCCAGCCGCCCGACTTCAGGGTAACCGTCGCGTCCACGTCGGTCTTTGCCCCGACGGCGTAGCGCGTCAGCGCCTGCAGTCCCACCACAGTGTCCTGGGTCGAGCCGAAACCACCGAAAGCATTTCTGTGAGAGACCAGCCAGCGAGCAGCGCGAGAGGCATTCATCCGGTCGCCATGCTCCAGCAGAGCCAGAGTGGCATAGCCCGTGGTCTCGATAACAGCACTCTGGTCTCGCCGGGGCGGCATCGGGATAGAGGGAGCGGCCTGTCCAGGGACAACGACAGCGGGACCACCTGGGGCAGGCTGAACTGGCTCCGGCTGCGGCACCACATCGGGATCGCTCCAGTAGAGGCCTCCGTCGCTCTCCTTGGCCATGGCCATCAACTTTTCGTAGGCAGTGGCGGCCTTGGGGCTCTTGGCCAGCTCCAGGGCATAGGTGGCGAGGGCCATACCGTAGGCATCGTCCGTGCTGTCGATGACCCCTTCCAGATAGCGGACCGCCCTTGCGGAGGCGTCCCGGTCCCCCGCCTCTCTCAGCGCAACGGCCAGGTAGGCCGTGAGGGCGGTCTTTCCTTTGAGTCCGCCGAACAACTCCTGGTGGTGGATGAATCCCACCGGCTCGAAGGAACCGTCCGATTTCTGCTCTTTCGCTATCCAGGCCTTTGCGCTGGAGAGCACGGCATCGTCCACGTAGATCAAATCCCTGGCCTGCGCAAAGCTCTTCGTCACAAAGGCGGTCAGCCAGAGGCTCCCCTGCTGGTCCTGGTTACCGAAGGCGGAGAAGCTGCCGTCCGATCGCCGATAGGTCAGCTCCCGTTGGTAACCGGTGATCATCAACTGCTCTGCCTTTGCCATCACCTCGGACTTCATCTGCCCGGTCTCCTTCAAATAGCGGGCGACGAAGACGTCAGGGGCGAAGAGGATCATGTTCTGCTCACCACAACCGAAAGGCATTTGCAGCAGCTTCTCCAGACCCTGGATCGTCTGGGTAAGGTAGCTGCCCGTGACCGTCAAGTAGGCCCGTGCGGAGCCCTCCACCACACCCGATGGAAGCGTCAACCCCACGGAGCGGCCGGAGCCGGCCGAGAGCACCAGGTTGTCCACCTGCTCCCGTGCCACCCCCTCCGGCTCGACGATCAACTCCTTCACCACAGCGTCCGCCGAGCCAGCGGAGCGGGCGATCACCTTCAGTTTGTTGGTGCCCAGCTGTCTGGGACGGATGGTGAAGGTGACGGACCCCACATCGTTAGGCCCCACCTGCGCGCTCTTGCTGGACTGGTCCAGCGACTCGAACCAGTCCGCTCCATCCAGCTGTACCACGAACTGCTCGGCACTGTTCTGATAGTTGTACAGCGCCACCTTCACGGGAAACTGCTCGCCCCGGATAGCCGGGTAGGGAAGATCCACTGACAGGAAGAACGGCTGCATAACCTTGAGTTGCGCCTCCGAAACCCCCAATCCGGCCTTCTTGGAGAGGGCAACCGCCCGCAGCATCCAGGTGGTGATGCTGTCGGGAGCCGTGTATGTGCGAGAGGCCCTGCCGGCTCCATCCGTATCGAGTGTGTCCCAGATCCAGCTTTCAGGGAAGACTTGGCGCACCCGCTGCACCTCCGCCAGTCCACCCACAGCGGTATGGTCCTGCACCGCCGCGGAGTTGACGGCCTGGTTAGCGGGGGCGGCGGCGGCCATGGGCGCTGCCGCACGCCCCGCCTCCAGGGCGCCGACCGGCGCCCCCCCGAACTTTCGCACTGGAGACTGGTACTCCCTCCCTTGAGGGAGCTGCTGATTGCTGAGCACCACCACACCGGCATCGTCGAAGACATCTCTGGCCCCGCGCGCAAGGATTTTATCGAGCGGTCGAGCTTCGTGCAGTTCCGCCTGGGGCTGCTGGTACAGCTTCTCCAGCTGATCGAACAGCTGCTGCAGGTTGACCCGGTTCTCCGCCAGGATGAACACCGACCGGTCCACGGCCGAGATCCCCACGCGAGCCGGGCCCTCGGTCTGCAGATTGATCGCCACCTGCTCACCGGGCTTCGCCTCTTCACGGTCAAAGCCAACCTGAACCTTCTGAGGATAGTCACCCTGCACCGCGAATGGGATATAGTCGGCGGCAACCTCGGAGTTGGGCAACAGCTGGTAGACCAGCAGCCGCGAGCTTGGCGCCATTGCCGGGGTGAGAGGGATCTGGAGATCTGGCGACGTCGAGAAGTCGGAGTAGACCACCTGCCCTCGAGACAACAGCTCGTAGTAGAAGTTCTTCGCCTCCCTTGTGGAGGTCACGTGGAATCTCGCCGTGTCCCCCACCTTCAGCGCGCCAGGCCCCACCTGCTCCACCTGGATGAAGCTGCCGGTGGGCGAGTAGCTCGACTGTAGCGCGAGAGACGTGAAGGCCTTACCACTACTGGCGGCTACCGTCATGGAGATGGCATCCGCCGGAGGGGTGATCTGGAGGATGGCTCTACCCTGCTTTACCGAGAGGCTGCGAGTCTCCCTGCTGGCGCTGAAATCCTTTTTCGTATAGGTGAAATCCAGCCGAACGTCGGCATCTGCCGGCTTCTTGTCGGGCGTCTCGGCCACAACCAGCAGTGACATCGGAAGGGAAGGCTTGAAGCTCACGGCCTCCGGTATCAGCTTCAGCACCACCGGGCTCGACGCCACCGTTAGCAGCTTGGTGCTCTTCTCCTCGTAGCCGGTGGATTTCTCCCGCACGGTCACCTCAAGCTGGACGTTGCCCATGCCTCCGGCGGCGGGCACCCCGCTCACGTAGTTCACAGCGGGCAACTGGAAGCCGGCCTTTCCGTCCAAGCTCTTGGTCACGTCGGCGAACTCCTGCCAGCTGCCCACGTAGCGAGTAGCTCGAATTTGCACTTCGCCCTGCACCGGCTTGCCGAAGCTGTACTCGGCGCTGACAGTTCCGGATATCGGGTCCCCCGCGAGCACCCAGTCTCTGGCCAGATCCACCTTCACCTCGTACTTCGGAAGCACGTAGCGATCTACCCGCACGTCGAGCTGCATGGATCGTTTGCCGGAGGTAGCAGTTATCTTCCATACGCCGAGGTTGGGCTCCGTCGATATGGGGAGATCCACAGTTGCCAGGCCGTAGTCGTCGGTAGTCAGATTGTGCTTGAGAAGCTTGAGTCCTTTGGCGTCCATGATCTCCACCACCACGGGGGCAGAGAGAGGCTTGAGCTGGGGATCAAGGGTCATAGCGCGGAGATGCAGGGTCTGGCCGGGCTTGTAGATAGGTTTGTCGGTCTCCGCGAAAACGAGTGTCCCGGATTCCACCCGCACCGGCGACTCACCCCGGAAGCCGTTGCCACTCAACAGCAGTTGATAGTCGCCTTCCGGCAGCTGTGGAACGGGAAGGTCAACATAGCCATGGCCTTCCACTCGAGCCGATGTAGAGGATAGCTCCTTGCCATCCTTCAGGAGGGCCAGCCTAACCGTGCCGCTGGCCGGCTTCTCGCCATTCAGCAGCGATACCGAGACAGCCTCATTTTGTCCCGGCCGTAGCGTTCGAGGGGCTGTGGCGAGGTAACCATCCACGCGGTCCTCCCGGACGGCGGTGGGGGTGGAACCAGCCAGTACGCCGCCTGGTGCAGAGTCGGGCCCGTGGATGGCCCTCCAGTATCCGGCACCTGACAGCAGAAGCAGCACCACAACCAGAGTAGCAGCTGCCCTGATCGCTCGCTCGTTCATCGGCGGACCCCTTTCCAGGATGTTCTACCTGGAATGACGAACGAGGGAGCCGAAAGGTTCCATCAGCCCAGAATCAGATACGCTTCCGTGGGTTAGGTGGTACCGACCCGCTTCGGAACGGCATCAAGTCGGATCTCCAGCCATTGGCCTTGGGGGCCTTCGGCGAGGACGGAACTCGCTGAGGCGATTTCCCGGAGGGCACAGGACCATCGGCGGGTCGCACCTTGATGGCCCGCGCGCCGCGATCATCACCGTGGGCCTCGAATTCGACGATCTGCTGCTCCTTCAGGCTGGAGAAACCACCATCGAGAACGGCGGATCGGTGAAAGAAGCGTTGCTCCCCGGCCGCATCGATCAGGAACCCAAACCCTTTTGCCCGATCGATGCGAACGACGGTCCCTCGAGATGTCGCGCCTTCTACCATCTTCTTGTCAGATCGCACACCCGAACGGCCGCTCAAGGCCTGGCTCATCCGGATCGCACGATCGATCTCGGAAGGACCGCGGCGGTTCACTATGGCGCCCTTTCGCTTGGGCGAGTCCTTTCCCGGCGCGTCAGAAGCCTCCTCAGGCTTCTTCGGACGGTTCGGTGCGCGATGGCCCGGGCCCGGGCGCCGCGAAGACTGTGCGGGATCGCTAAGATCGCGGTTCGCAGGTTGGTCTAGCACTGCAGATCCTCTCCTGAAATGGATTCCTACATAGTCCAAGCACACTCGAAACCGGGCGGCCGGGACTTCATCGGTCTACTGACGAACGGGTCACGAAGGAGATCTCGATTCGACGCATCAGCCGTTCCACACAGAGGGCAGGTGACGATTCCCACCGAGGTCTAACCAAACGATCACCCTCGATCGCATGAGAGATGTCCACACTGTCGCGGGCATCGAAAGCTAGTCTCTACAGCCTACACAGACAACTCGAGGCACCAAAATGAGTCGGAGCGAACTCCATGGGGAAATCCTGGGAGGCGCGCCCTCTGCCACGCCCCGTCGCAGAAGGTAACTTGTAGTATAGCACGCCAAATGCCGCATGTCGAATCCAGGTTGGGCGATTTGCTCTCTCCATTCCCTCTGCGGCTTTCTGGCCCAGGTTCACTTGCCGGGCCGCCCGCCATGATGGGTATTTCCGCGACGACGCCCATTGACACTGTTTCACCCATACCTTAAAGTCTGCTCACACACAACCTGGTAGCCGTTTGGTGTAGAAGAACACTCCGCTGGCGGCCGGATCCCATCCGGCCGCCAGCCGCTAATGAGTTGGTAGGAAGGTGACGGTGGTGACGGAACAGGAGTCGTTCTCGGATAGCTGGGCCCTCATCCTCGGCGCGTCGAGCGGATTCGGCGCCGCGACGGCGTTGGAGCTCGCTCGAAGGGGAATGAACATATTTGGCGTTCATCTGGATCGGTCGTCGACTCTTCCCAGGGCCGAGGCTCTGGCTGCCGAGATCGAGGCAATGGGTCGACACGTCCGCTTCTTCAACACCAATGCCGCCAACCCCGGCAAGCGGGCCGAGGTGCTGGAGGCTATGGAAGCGACCCTATCCGGGATCGGCGAAGGTAAGAAGGTGCGGGTGCTGTTCCACTCTCTGGCCTTCGGATCGCTCGGCGAGTTCATCGCAGCCGATCCGAAGAGTGCCATCAACCAGGCTCGAATGGAGATGACGCTGGACGTCATGGCAAACAGCCTGGTCTATTGGACCCAGGACATGGTCAGCCGCGACCTCTTCGGGCGAGATAGTCGCATATTCGCCATGACCAGCACAGGGTCTCACAGAGTCTGGAGCAGTTACGGAGCCGTGTCGGCCGCCAAGGCCTGTTTGGAAGCCCACGTACGCCAGCTGGCAGTGGAACTGGCAGGAAGAGGCATTACCGTGAACGCGGTCCGTGCCGGCGTTACCGACACCCCAGCCCTGCGGGCGATCCCCGGCCACGAGAAGCTGGTGCAGGAGGCCAGTACCCGCAACCCGATGGGCCGAATGACCCGACCGGAGGATATCGCGGCGGCCGTTGGGGCGATGTGCGACCCGGGCACCTACTGGATGACCGGCAACGTTCTCGGAGTCGACGGCGGCGAGGACAACATCGGCTAGAGCCGCAAAGCGGGTCCAGGGCGTAGCGCCTGGCGGGGTTTGGGGTGTCCCCAAGATCTCTTAGTATTCTCGTACACCCACGATAGGAGGTGGCCGAGATGGCATACAACTGGGCTCAGCTCGCCTTCGTCGAAAAGTGGCGCCTCAACGCCGTTCGCGGTCCTCTGATCGGGATGTACCGTCCGGAGGACAGGACCTTCTTCGACGTGCGGCTCCGCCCTAGCGAGGGCGGAGCGGGGCAGATGCGTGGGCCCATCGAGATCCACATGGTGGACGCCGGCGATCTGATCCGCGAGAAGAGGTTGGTCCTCACCTCCACTATCACGGTAGTCGTAAGGCTGGTGCCCTCGGAGGTCGCTCCCATCGACGGTCCCGGCGCCACCTCCTTGACTCCACCCGCCGGTCGCCCTAGAAGATGGTTGGAGCCCAACAGCCAGGTGACAGGTACCGTCCTCAGACAGGAAGTCGACGCGCTGCTGCTAGACGTCGGCATACCGGTGGTTGTGCAACTTCCTGAAGATGGAGAGAGGCTCTCGATCGAGCCCGGTGAGACGGTTCGTCTCACCGTGGCGGAAACCGCTAAGGGTTTCCTCGTCATCTGATCGAACCCACACAAAGGAGAAACCGACCCATGGAGAAGCGACCCCTGATCGGAGTAACCATCGGCGACCCGGCTGGGGTCGGTCCGGAGATCGTAGTCCGCGCCCTGGGACGGCGGTCGCTCCACGAGGAGGTACGGATGGTGGTCGTGGGGAGCGGCACGGTGATGAGAAAGGCCCTGGCCGTAACGGGGGTCGATCTCACAATTCACCCGATCGCGAGCCCCACCGAGGGCAGTTTTGTTCCCAGCACCCTGGATCTGCTGGATCTGGCCAACATCGATATGGACAGGTTGACCCCTGGCATGGCGCAGCCGGAAATGGCATTGCCGCTGATTGCAATGTTCCGATGCGCACCCGCCGGCGCGATGTCGCCATTGCCCCCCGTCGCTTCGATTCGAATGGGAACTCCGCCAC
>DAHXJB010000364.1:0-3137 GCA_027372455.1 Chloroflexota bacterium
TGGTGCTGGACAACCTGCTTTCGGCCACCAAGGCCGCGGGTTTCGATCTGGCGAGCCGCGGGATCTTGACCGATCAGTCGGCGGTGGGAACCGGCAACTCCTACTACGTGCTGGGGCCGGTGCACGACGACAAGCCGAGAGCCCCTCAGATGGTGGGGGCTCTCACGGAAGGGGCCTTTGTCACGAACCCGCACGATGCGGCGTTCCTCGCTCAGGATAAGTTCCTGGGTGCCGTCGCGCGGGGTTACGCCAACGCGATCCTGCAGTGGTTCCAGACGGTGGGCAGGTAGCCCATGTCGTCGGGGGAGAGGTCATCAAACCCCGGAGAAGGCGGAGAAACCGCCGTCGATGGGGATGACCGCCCCGTGGACGAAGCTGGCCGAGTCGGACAGCAGCCAGAGGACAGCTCCCACCAGATCTTCCGGGGTTCCGAACCGGCCCTGGGGGGTGTGAGCAAGGATCGCCTCGCCTCGCGGCGTCAACTCACCGGTCTCTCGATCGGTCAACAGGTAGCGGTTCTGCTCCGTCAGGAAGAATCCCGGGGCGATCGCGTTGACCCGGATGTTGGCGGAGTATTCCTGAGAGAGGTGCACCGCCAGCCACTGGGTGAAGTTCACGATGCCGGCCTTGGCCGCGGAGTAGGCGACGGTCTTGGTGAGGGGGCGGTAGGAGGACATCGAGGCGATGTTCAGGATGGAACCACCGCCCTGAGCCACCATCTCTCGGCCGAACACCTGACTAGGAATGATGGTGCCCAGCAGGTTGAGATCGAAGACCGAGCGCACCGCCTCCACCGGCAGATCGAAGAACGGGCGATCGGGGGCCGTGGTAGCCTCCGTGCGGTTGCCGCCGGCACCGTTGATCAGGGCATCCACCCGGCCGTATCGGGCCATCACCTGCGCGGCCGCGGACTCCACGGCGGAGCGGTCCAGCACGTCCACGCCGACCGAAATCGCCTCACCACCATCGGCCCGAAGCTGCGCGGCGAGGACTTCCGCCACCTCCAGTCTTCTCTGGAGTATCGCGACCTTTGCCCCCCGCTTGGACAGCGCCCTCGCCATCGCGCTACACAGAACGCCGGCGCCACCGGTGATGACGACCACTCGACCCTCGAACTCTGACTCGCTCATATCTCCTTCCACCTCACCCCTGTGGATGTAATCTCCCGCCGGAACGGAAGCAGCCATAATCATGACTCGGACGCTTCCGTTTTGGCAAGCGGAAGCCGGCCCCCCGATCTCTCAGAGAGCAGCCTGCTCGTACATCTCCCTCCGAGTCACCATTATCACCAACTACAGCTTTCTCAGGATCTCCAATAGCTCCTCGTTATCGGGCCGCTCGTCGATATCGTGTACATCGATGTAGGCGATCCGGCCATTCTTGTCGACAATGAAATTGGCTCTTTCGCTGTATCCATCATCCCTGAGCACACCGTACTGACTGCAGACCATTCCATGGGGCCAGAAGTCGGAGGCCAACGGGTAGCTGATACCGCCAAGCGACAGCGCCCAACTCTTCAGCACGGGAATGTGGTCCACACTGATACCGACGAGATCGGTCTCCGCTCGATCGAAACGATCCTTGTCTGCCTCCAACGAAGGCATCTCGGCCGATCAAACCGGGGTGTAGGCCAGCGGGAAGAAGGTGATCAGCACAAGGCGCTTTCCCCGCAGACTGCTCAGGGAGAAATGGCTGCTGCTGCCGGCCCCCACCACGGTGCCGAGATGGGTGGGCAGGGTGAAGTCGGGGGCCTCATCTCCAACGGATAGGGTAACCGTCTGGGTAGCCTTCTTGGTACGACCGACTGGGATAGACATGAGAGCACCTCCTCTTGCTCGACGATCAACTACAATTCGCCTGGCACGTCCCGTACCAGAGATGAGGAAAAGAGGCAGGTGGCACTCACACGAAAAAGGTCCGAGACCCCGGCCGGCGAGCAGAGCCGGCCGGGGTCTCGGACCTTTCGACTTGCGGGACAGGCGGAACTACACCCCGAAGGTAGCCTGCAACCAGGGCAGGGCGAAGTAGACAAGGAACGCAAGAGAAGCGACGTACATCGCCCAGTGAAGCTTCTTGGCCTTGCCGTTCACGATCTTCAGGAAGGTGTAGGTGATGAAGCCCACGCCGATGCCATTGGTTATGCTGTAGGTGAAGGGCATGATGGCAACGGTGAGCAGCGCCGGCAGCCCCTCCTCGATGTCCGAGAAGTCGATCTCCATCGCCACAGAGGACATCAGGAAGCCCACCACCAGCAGGGCCGGAGCCGTCGCGTTGGCGGGAACCACTCCCGCGATCGGAGCGAAGAACATCGCCAGCAGGAACAGCAGCCCGGTGACCACCGAGGCCAAGCCGGTGCGCGCGCCCTCGCCGACGCCCGCGGCGCTCTCCACATAGGTGGTGGCTGAGCTGGTGCTGGCCGCGCCACCGACAAGTGCGGCCAATGAGTCAACCATCAGCACCTGGTACAGCCTCGGCAGATTGCCC
The DNA here is from genome assembly GCA_027372455.1 of Chloroflexota bacterium. Taxonomy (GTDB): domain Bacteria; phylum Chloroflexota; class UBA6077; order UBA6077; family UBA6077; genus JAJYNT01. Next base: position 2,485 of record DAHXJB010000364.1, read on the forward strand.
TTCTTGTCCAGCCAGCCGGCCTTGCCGCCGATCCCGATCACGGTACCCATCGTATCGAAGAAGTCGGAGAGCATCAGGGAGAATATAGTTAGGACACCGGCAAGGATGCCGATCTTGGCGAAGACCCCGAAGTTGATCCCCTGCCCCAGCAGCGAGAAATCCGGAACCGCCGCCACGGAGGTGGGGATAACCGCCACCCCGGGCGTGGGGAAGGCCTTGCCACCGCTGATGGAGTTCACGACGATGGAGACGATGGTGCTGATGAGGATACCTATCAGCAGGGAGCCTCGAACCCTCTTCGCCATCAGCCAGATGGTCACGAAGAGACCGATAATGGTCACCAGGACGGGGCCGGTGGTCAGGCTGCCGAGGGCGACCGGGGTGCCGAGGTCCTTGGAGCCCCAATTGATCAACTGCCCATCGGTGAGGCCGATGAAGAAGATGAAAAGGCCGATCCCCACGCCGATTGCTTTCTTGAGGGTTATCGGGATCGCCTTGAACACGGCCTCTCGCAGGCCGGTCAGAACCAGGAGGGTGATGGCAACGCCCTCAAGGAAGATCACCCCCATGGCCGCCTGCCAGGGGAGCTTGGCGCCGGCGATGAGCGAGAAGGCTACGACCGCGTTGAGGCCCATGCCGGGTGCCAGAGCGAA
>DAHXJB010000370.1:0-4195 GCA_027372455.1 Chloroflexota bacterium
TTCTGTTGCTCGGCGAAGCCGGTCCACCGAAATCGGTATACCTGCGCCCCGTAGTCCGGCTGCCGCTCGAAACTGGCCTGGAAACCGGACACCTCGAACTGCCGGCCTGTCCTGTCCGACAGATTCTTCAGGGAGTCCTCGATCCCCTTCTGAAATGCCGCTGTGTCGGGCTGCCCAAGCCTGGCGACCATACCGTCGAAATTCTTCTCCACGTCGGGGCCGCTGAAGTAGCTCTTGTTGACCATTTCGACCGATGCGTCCCCCTGGGTGTCCAGGGTGTAGGTCACATCTGAGCCCAGTCGAGCCTGACTCATCTTGCCCCTGAACTCGACAACCGAGTATCCGCCAAGAACGACGAAGATGCCGACAATGGCTAACAATACCTTTGCCATGCAAGACTTCTTTCCGATGGGGATTGGCGTGTGCCATGAAGCTTCATTGTAGATTATAGCCCGATTTGCAGCGGGACGCGGGCCCGAGTTCGGGCCCGCGTCCGCAAGCACCGTCCTGGGGCTCGCAGCCACCAGGGCCAGGCCTTATGATCTCCTGGATCATGAAAGGCCCTTTCATGACTACCTAGGCCTTACCCCACAACGAGGCGTAGACGATCCAGACCGTGAGAGCCATATAGAACACCAAACCGACGATCCCCACGATACCCATGGTGCGCCTCCTTAGAACTTCAGGCCGAAGTAGCCGCCCAGGTTGAAGATACCTACGTAGCCGGCCACTATGATGGTGAGAATGGTCAGCGCCCAGAGCGGAATGCTGCTCCCATTTCGGAAGTAGCCCAGCTTGCTGCTGCCGGCCCAGTAAGCCAGCACCAGACCTACGATCCCGAAGAAGCTGGCGTTCATCATGGAGGTGATGGTCTTCAAGAAGATGGGGTCTATCTTCGCCATGACCATGGCACCGGCGATGACGGCATTCAGGATGTAGACGACCTTGAAGTGGATATTGTTGCTCCGGACCGGCTTACCCAGGAAGTACTCGGTCGTCACATATGCACCGATCATCACGTTGCCCAGAGCCGAGGAGAGGGCTGCCGCCAGCACGCCCAGACTGAAGATCGGGATGGCCCAGGGACCGGCCACCGGCTCGATCAGAATGGCGAAGTCTTCCGGCTTGCGGGGGATTATCCCGTAGGGGTAGATCACCTGGTTGATCACCCCCAGCAGAGCGAAGGCCACCACCACGGCCCCGAAGGAGCCAAGCAGGGCATTGGATCTCGCGAAGCTGAGGAACCTGGCCTTCCCCCTTAGATCATCAGGCAGCTTCCCTCGCTCCATCAGGTTGTAGGCGAACAGCAGCACCGCAGCGCCGTTGATGTTGGTGCCGGCTATAGCCTGGAAGTTGTTAGCGAAAGCGCCGTGCGGGTCGGCTGCCGGGATCAGGCCCTTAGCAGCGTCGGTCACGCTGACGCCGGTGGCGAACGCCGCGGCGAAGAAGCTGGCGACGATAGCGACCAGCATCACGCTCATCGCCAACTCCAACCAGTGGTAGTTCCCGACCCAAACGAGAGCCATGCAAATAACGGCGACCACGCCGGCCGCCAGCACGTAGTCCATCTGAGGGAACATACCAGTTATGGCCCAGGCCGAGGCCGAGAACTGGGAGGTCACGTTGCCGACGCCGTAGTAGACGCCGAACAGGCCGATGAAGAGGGCGAGGAACCAGCCGATCTTTGGGATCGACCGGAACATCGAAACGCCGGCCTTGCCCGTCACCAGGTAGTATCGGGAGACCACGTCCAGGCAGAACCAGGCGACGGCACAGGTGACCCAGTAGGCCCACCAGTAGCCGAATCCAAACTGTCCACCCGCGGTACCGCCGGTAGCGATGTCGCCGGAGCCGATGAAGGTGGCGGCGACGAAGGCACCGGGGCCCAGGTCCTTGATCCGAGTTATGAAACTCGTGCCTTCCCCAAGCGACCAGGGCCTTACATCAGCCCCTGTTGCGCTAGCAGTAGCCATCGCTCACCCCTCCCTTAATTCCACGACTCGCCGGCGAGTATGCTGAACTTCTTGTTGACGAAGAACTTGAAGTAGATGTACCAGAAGATCAGCATTGCCGCCGACACCGCGTAGATCATCATTACGATACTATTCGTCTGGGCCATGAAGACGGCGCCGGTGCGAATGTCGAAGGTCCATGGGACGGTCTTTGAGTCGTTCCCTACCTTCAGGGTGACGTTTGCCGTGTACTGACCCAACTGAGCGCTACTCTTTGGAGTGATGTAGGTGAAGGCGATGTACTTGCTCTCGCCCGGCTTCAGATCCTTCAGACCTTGCGTAACCCCGTCCTTGGGAGCTGCATTGTTGGGTGCTTTCTTGAGGCTATAGGTGAACTGGCTCTCCTTCCCCTCGGGGAACTTGAATAGGCCGTCGACGTTGACCGGTTGCGGGCCGGTGTTCGTCATCTTCACGATAACGTGGGCGTTCGTCGCCTGCCACACGACGCTGGGGGCATACACCGTAGCCTCCACGTCGCCCACCTTCACCTCTGTACCGGCCGCGAATGCGGTCGGCACCATTATCAGGGAGAGCGCGAGAGCGATGACGGCTCCAAGTACTCTTCCGCGAGACATGGCATCTCCTTTCTCGATGGAGTAGTGCGCTACCCTTTGGAAAGCCCGAAAGATGCCTGATTTCCGCTCACACCTTCTCCCACCACCCCCTTTCCACTATGCCCACCGAGCCGCCTTGCCAGGAAATGACCTCACTGGGCAACGCCTTTAGGCCCTCCGTGAAAGGAAAACGCTAGCCTTAGATGCCTCATTGTTTGTCACCTACCTACGAGCGTCAACATTAACGTAAATAAGTGTCGTTCTTCGTGGTCTCTACGATCCCCTATATGCGCGATGTGACCGTCACCTCAATGGGTGGCGGTCACATCAAATGGACGAAGAGATGCGTTACTGTGATGGGACTACGTTGTGCTCTTTCGGCCGGCCTTCACGGCATTTGCCACGAACCTGGCCTCCTTTTCCTCTAACAGCTCGTTGGGAGATCCAAACCTTAGGGCCCCCGTGGGGCAGATCCGCACGCAGGCGGGCTCCAGGCCGACCTCCACCCTCTCAACGCACAGCCTGCACTTCAGCATCTTCTCCTCAGAGTCGTACCGGGGTACCCCGAATGGGCAGGCGAGGGCGCAGCTGTGACACCCTATGCAGAGATCCCTGTTAACCAGCACCGCCCCGGTCCTCCCGTCCCTGGCAATCGCCCCGGTCGGACACCCCATCACGCAGGGGCTATCCTCACAGTGCATGCAGGCTGTCGAAACGTAGAGAATGCTGGCGTCGGGGGACTGCCCCTCCTCCACCCTGTGTATCCGCCTGAAGGCGGGTTGGCCCTTCTCAGGATAGATGTCGTTCTGATCCATGCAGGCGACGACGCAGGCGCCGCAGCCCGCGCAAAGCTCCACGTCGAGGTTGATCGCCTTGCCCATCGGCCTAATCTCCCTTCTTAGACTCTCTCGACCTTGCAGAGAGCGGACTTGAACCCCGGAAAACCGGAAAGCGGATCGAGATAATCGCCCTCGAAGAGCAGATTGACGTCGGCCTCCGGATGGGCGTGGTACATGTGGACGACGCCCGGCTGAACCATCTGTGTCAGGTTCGCCCTCACCACGATGCTATCCCTCTGCGTGGAAATGCGGATGACTTCGTCCTGTTTGACACCCAAACGCCCGGCATCAGCCGGGTTCAGATCCGCTGAAGGGTGATTGGGCCGCAGGCTGTTGGTCCACGAGAGACGGAAGGTCCGCGTGTGCGCGAACATCGGCAGCCTCGAACCGCTGTTCAGTATTAACGGGTACTCCTGGGCTATCTCGGGAGCGGACTCTCTGCTGTACTTGGGAGGAACGTAGACGGGAAGCGGCTCGAAGCCCACTCTCCCCTCGTACTTCTCAAGTACCCTGGACTTGAACTCCAGCTTGCCCGACGGGGTCTTGAAGCCCGACTTGAGGTACTTCTTCTCGGGCGACCTCACGGGATCAGGCACGAACATACCTCCTGGGTGCTTCCACAGCTCCGCGACGATCATGCCGCTTGGCTCCAGTATCCAGTCCACGCTGGCCTGGTACCCGGCTTTGAAGAGAGGATCATCAAGTCCGAGCCTGACTGCCAGGTCGTAGATGATGTCCACATCAGAGCGAGACTCATAGAGAGATGGGATCGCTGGTTGGGTGAATATCA
>DAHXJB010000384.1:0-5209 GCA_027372455.1 Chloroflexota bacterium
GGGTTGAGGATATCCACGCCCATCTCGATCAGGTCCGGTATGAACTGGTACATGGCCCCATCGGAGTGAAAGAAGATCTTCGCCTGAGAGCGCCGCTTGACGAAGGAGATGATCTTGGCAAGCCTCGGCTTGAAAAAGCGGCTATACACGGCAGGCGAGAACAGCGGAGCCTGCTGTGTGCCAAGGTCGTCGGACATCACCACCACGTCCACACAGTCGCCAACCTCGCTGAGGAAGAGGTCCCAGGCGCGGAGGGCTATCTCCGTGACACGGTCGAGCAGGGCTTCGACAAAAGCGGAATTGTCCAGGAGATCCATCATGCCCTCGGTGTATCCGCGCAGCCAGAGGAGCCTGCTGGTGAGGTCGGTGCCCAGCGGGCAGGACCCGACCAGTGCGTAACCCGTCGCCTCGCGTAGCTGCAGGGCCTCCTCGCGCAGCCCCGCGTAGCGGGCGGGGTCCCCCGGGTCTGGCCAGTCGTAGGCTTTCAGGGCCTCCATAGTGTGCTCCTTGATGGGGGCCTCAACCCTGTCGAAGTAGTAGCCGCCGCTCAGGGGCATCTGCAAGCGGGAACCCCACTCGTCGTAGAACACCTGATACTCACCATCCTGGGCGATGCGCAACTGCCAGCGCGAAGGCGGCCGGGGGGCAATGCCGATGCAACAGGCATCCACGGCCTGGAGCAGTCGCGGGTCCAGTTCCGGCAGTTGCTGGACCTGGTCGATGATCCTGAGAGGGGCGACTTCGAGCCCCAGCGCACCAACCAGGTCGAGATAGGCCCGCTTGCAGATGGAGGTCACCTTGGTGCCCCCCAGGTCGAAGGGTACTATATCCGGCTCGCGGTGCTCCAGGGTAGCTTTGATTCTATCTCTGGGTGTAATCGATCGTGCCATCTCGCCTCCCCCCGCGGGCGAGTCCAATTCTCTCCCCATGCTGCCTCCCTATCCTTCGGTAGTCGAGTGTAAGGGTAAGAGCCAAGTCAGATTATCGCAACCGCCCGGACGGGCGATCCGCTGCCGCCAACGATAGGCAGCGGCAGCCCAAAGAAGGTGAACCGCGGGCGAGGAATGCGCTCCAGGTAAGCCAGGTTTTCCACGATCTGGATGACGTCTTTACCGATCCAGCCCCGGAGGAGAAAGTTGACGTGCGCGGTAAGAACGAGGTCGCAGTCGGCATTGGGACTGTCGATGCCGACCAGTTTCACCTTCCGCTCGATGAACCAGATGGGGGTGTCATGGCCGAGCCCCGGCGCCTCCTGAACCCACCTCCCTGGGTCCACGTTCGGTCCGTAACCGTATCTGGCGCTGTGGCCCGTGTGGAGAATCACGATATCTCCCTCGCGTACCTTGTCCTCTGTCCGGCGCTCGGCTATCTCCAGGTCCTCGACGGTTATTGCGTGCCTATCCATGCACGCCTCGCGCAGGTCGAGCATGATGGCCTCGCCGCAGCAGCGCTCGAGAGGTATCTGGGCAGCATCTTGAGCCTCGCCACGATGGTCGAAGTGCGAAGCAGCATCGATGTGGGTGCCCATATGGGTGCTGATGAGTAGCTGCTCACTCTGAAAGCCGTGACCCCTGCCGCCGATTCCAGCCTCAGGGGGAAGCCCATCGTAGAGACGGGGCGTCCGCGGCGGATCCCAGCGACTAGCCACTAGCCACTGGGAGAAGACGTGTCGCTGGTACTGCCAGATAACCGGCGCCCGCGGGTGGTTTGGATGGTTCAAGACCATCCCTTCGTGAATCGGTATCGTTAGATCGATGATCTCCGTGTTCCTCATTCCCCTTTCTTTGTTGGCTTGGCTTGAACCGCCGGGGTCGGCGCAACTCCGTAGCTGATACAATCGCCGCGTCCTCAGGCCGGCATCCACCTGGTAATGCGGCGTGCCAGTCGGACCCAGATGAAGTCGGTGAGAGACGCCAACAGGGCTACCCACAGCATGATGGCCATGATATCGAGGATGTCCAGATTCCCGGTCAGGGCGATGAATACCCTGCCGACGCCGTACTTCGCCCCCATCAGCTCGGCGACTACCTCCAGACCCCACGCCGTTGGCAGTATTACCCGAATGCCGCCCGTCAGCTCTGGCATGATCGCCGGCAGGATGACGGTTCGGAACAGCTGGCGCCGGTTGGCCCCCAGCGTTAGTGCGAACTCGCCATACACGGGGGCGACGTTGCGCACGGCCTCGATCGTGTAGATGACCATCCGAACGAAGCAGTAGAACACGAGAAGGGCAAATTGGGTGGACGCGCCACGGCCAAACCAGAGCAAGAAGAATGGAATGGCCGCGAGGGGCGGAACCGTGCGAATGACTTCGATTGGCGGTCCCAGAAAGTAGCCCGCCCCTCGACTCCAACCCATGGTCAGCCCAACGAAGATACCCAGCCCTATCCCCACCACGCTCCCGAGCAGCGCTGACTGGAGTGTGTACCAGAGATGCGGCCATAACCCGTCCCGCCCTGCCCCGACCGACGCGATCTCGGGCGAGTGTGTTATGATCGTGAAAAACGTACTGACTACGGTGAGCGGAGAGGGCATGCGCACTGGTCCGAGCTGTTCCGAAGCCAACCACCACACCGCGACCAGCAGCAACAGACCCAGCGCCCCGTACGGCCTAGCGAGCCTTCGCATCCGGTTGCCCACCCCGTTTCACACCAATTCCTGGTATTGCATCGGTTGCCTCGCCCTGCCACGAACGGCCCCGAGCGACTGTGCTAGCCTGCCTTGCTGTACTCCGCCCACTCCTTCGCCGCCGTGGCGAATCGCAGCGCGTCGAGGAACTGGTAGTTGGAATACAGACTGCCCGCTTTCCTCAGGAATTCCTCGGCCTTTGACGCATCCTTTCCCGCCTTCTTCGCCTCGTCGATCGCCGCCTTGGCCTGAGGCAGCACCTGGTCCGTCTTTGCCTTGAGATCGACGAGCTCCTTGTACACTTCAGGCTCGATGGTGGCCGAATCCGCAGTGATCTCCCCTGGCTTGAAAACGCCCTGATCTACCAACAACTTGATGCGCGCCTCCAGCGGCCACTTGTAGTAGAGGGGTGACTTCGGATCCTGAAGGATGGGTTGCTGGTCCTCGAAGTCCAGGAATGGATCGAGCACCTCGTATATGAATTTCCCGTCCTCCGGGGTGATGCTGGTGCCCGCTACCTTGTTAAGGAAGGGCACATGGATATCCAGCGCCTCTTTCTGCTGCTCCTTGATGAACTTGGAGATCCGGAACATCACGCTGGCCATCCGCAGTGCTGTATCGTGCCGCTTTTGCCAGAAATCCGTGGTGGTGACCCAGCCGGTGTACCAGGCCAGCGCCAGCTCCGGCGATTCGGTGGATGGTTTGGCCTGCTTCACCAGGTCGATAACCTCGAGAACGGGCTTGAACCCCTTTCCCTGAAGCCCCATCCGCGAGGGCGCCCCGCCGAGCTGGAAGTCCGCCTGTTTTCGGAGCATCAGCGCCACGGTCTCCGGCTCGGCCACGGGGATCAGGTCGACATCCCCTGAAGTCAGGCCACCTAGTTTGAGTATCACGTTTACCGCCAGAATGCTGCCCGCCAGGTTGGCGTGGGTCCACCTCTTGCCCTTCAATTGGGCCAGCGTCTTCTTAACGGCCTCCTCGTGGCTCAGTCCGTCGTTGCGGAAGTCCCGATAGCTCTTCCAGCCGCCGTCGGGTTGCGCCATGATGGCCCAGCCCTGGAACCTATCCGAGATGACAAGCTCTCGCAGGCTGGGGAGCTGCTTGAGACTCGAGAGCAACATGGCGATGCCCTGCACACCCACATCTACGGTACCGGCGACGAGAAGAGCAGGCATCTCGGCAGCCGTCGTTACGACTCGCCCGGCAGGCGCGGGGTCCAACTCAATGCCGACTTCCGAGAAGAAGCCCTTTTCGACACCGATGATCGCCTGAGTGCCATCCAGGTATGCGGTGTTTCCGAAACGGACGACCTGCTTGGGGATTTGCGGAACGGATGGTTCGGCCAGCCGCGCCGCTGCCGTGGTGGGCTGGGCGACCTTGGCCGCCTCGGTGGCCTTGGGCGTGGTCTCGCCCGCCGCGCATGCGGCAAGGACCGAAGCGAAGGACATCGTCCCTGCCGATGCGAGCCCGAGTTTCAGCAGCCGCCGCCTGGTGAGTGGCGTCTTCACTAGATCCAGATCCGACATGACGTTCCTCCTTCTTTCTCCCTGGTGAATGGGTGCAACTTCCGCCCTACTATCTCAACCATCCGACCTCGGCGACCTCCGCGGCCGGAACAGTGAGCGCTGATGCGCTTACATTGCGGATGGCCCGACACTCGACCCTCCGCCCGCCTCCGCGATCTCAAGTGGACCGACACTCGCCGATTGACCCTGCCGCTACGGCACCCACCGGGTCGCATGCCGGGCTGATCGCAAGAACAGGTAGTTGAGGACGGAGGAATAGAGCATAAACAGCAGCACGATGACGATCATGCGCCCAGTCAGGAGGAACACCTCCGATAGGATCATGAGACGGCCGAGCCCTGCCTCCACCGAGAGGTACTCGGCGGCCAGGACAACTGCCCAAGAGGACCCAAGTATCACCCGGATGGCGCCGATAAGGCTGGGCACTATCCCGGGCAACACCACCGTGCGGAAGAGTTGCCATTGTGTGGCACCCAGGCTGAGCGCGTATTGCCGAACGATCGGCGGCACACTCCGTATCGCCTCCACGGTGTTGATCACTATCAGCTCAAAGGCCACGAATGCGACGAAGACGAAAGGTCCGAGCGGCGCCCCGCCGAACCAGACCATGAAGAGGTGTATGAGAGCCAGTGCGGGCACAGCGCGAACCAACTGGATGGGTGGATCGAGTATTCCAGCCAATCGCCTGCTCCAGCCCATTGCCAAACCAACCAATACCCCCAGGACGGTCCCTGCCACGGTGCCGCCCAACACCCTGATCAGCGTGACAAGGGAGTTGTCCGCCAGCACCGCCAGCGCCTGAGGCAGGGAGGATGTCCCACCGTATCCGCCCATCGCGCCGCCGCCGAAGGCGGCAAGACCCGGCAGCGCGACGCCGAAGACAGACTCGATAGTTGGCAGGATAACGTCGGCGTAGTCTACTCGCCCCTCCAACAGGTGGGCCACGCCCTCCCAGAGGATCAGCAGGCAGGCAATGCCGGCTACTTGGAGGGGATGCACCCTTAACCCGTGGGACAGCCTTCTCATGGCATCACCACTCACGCGGGGATGACTGG
>DAHXJB010000388.1:0-2661 GCA_027372455.1 Chloroflexota bacterium
CCGGTGCTGGTCGGGGATCTCGGCATCGACGTCAATCCCAACGCACTGGTGCTGGCCACTCCGGGTGTTGCCAGCTACGTGGGAGGGGACATCACGGCGGGTGTGCTCAGCTCCGGTCTGTGGAAGACCGACAAGCTCACCATGTTCATCGATGTGGGCACCAACGGCGAGATCGTGCTGGGGAATGCCGAGTGGCTGATCACCTGCGCCTGCTCCGCCGGCCCGGCCTTCGAGGGGGCGGGGGTGCAGCATGGCATGAGGGCGACCGCCGGAGCAATCGAGAAGGTGGAGATCGATCGGACCGACTTCGAGACTCGGTTCCACGTGATCGGGGACGTGCCGGCGAAGGGGATTTGCGGCTCCGCCATGATCGATCTGCTGGCGGAGATGTTTCTCGCCGGGGTGATCGACAGGGGCGGCCGCATGAATTGGAACCTGGGGACGCCGAGGGTGCGACGGGGCGACCACGGTGGCGAGTATGTGGTTGCCTGGGCCGGCGAGACGGCCGAGGGGCAGGACATAATCATCACCGAAGTGGACGTCAACAACCTGCTCAGGACCAAGGCCGCCATCTACGCCGGCTTCTCGGTGCTGGTCAACAGCATGGGGCTGACCTTCTCCGATATCCAGGAGGTGCTGATCGGCGGGGGGTTCGGTCGCTACATCAACGTGGAGAAGGCCATCCAGATCGGCTTGCTGCCCGACCTCCCGTGGGAGACCTTCCACTACCTGGGCAATACCTCGGCCCTCGGTGCCTACGCCTCCCTGGTTTCGCGGGAGGCGAGGGGCGTAGCGGAGGAGGCGGCCCGCAAGATGACCTACCTGGAGCTGTCCGCCGATAACCGTTTCATGGAGGAGTACATTTCGGGGCTGTTTCTTCCCCACACCAACCTGGCAGCTTTCCCCACGGTGGAGAAGCTGCTGAGCGGCGCATCCGGCCAATAGACGGTATCGGTCGCCTGCGGGTCCGCCAAACAATGCGACCTTGACAAGGAAGGTGGCTAGCTTATACTGAAGCTGTCTAATCCCAGCTTACCGGTTACCGCATTAGCGCTATGTACCAGCAACAGCTTGAACATTGCCACGTCAGGGCGATGAACATGCCCTGGCGGCCGACCGCGCTGGGTCTGTTACCAAAGGAGGTGACGAGCAAAGCAGCTTCCTCGGCTACCCGACGATGGGTAGAGGACGAGGGGCAGTGGAGAAGCTACAAGAAAACAGGCTATTCAGATTACCCCATACCGTCAATGGAGACGATTACTGGGGACCTCTCTGGTCTCATGACCATCGTTTTCCGACGTTTTCCTCCCATGACCCGCGAAGAGCCGAACTGTGCCTCTGCTCGGCGGGTGGTCAGCTAGTTGAAGGAGACGATTATGGGTGATCTAGGCAGGAGCGTTCCCCCGCCAGAAGGGCCGGGCAAATGGAGCGCCAAGACCATCGATCCCGCCGCGGCTGAAATGCTGGAGGTTGCCAGCGTAGAGGGCATCTCCACCGCCTTCAGTCGTGTGGATCAGATGAAGCCGTGTCCCATCGGCCAGGATGGTGCCTGTTGTCGGGTGTGCTACATGGGTCCGTGTCGCCTGGTGGGCAAGGATCCCGATTCCATGTCGGGAATATGCGGCGCGACCCTTCCGACAATCGTGGCTCGGAATCTCTCGAGGGCTGTGGCGGCCGGGTCCGCGGCGCACTCCGATCATGGTCGTGACCTGGCCATGGCGCTAGTGGCGGCGGCTAAGGGTGAGGCCCCTAGCTACGAGATCAAGGACGTGCGCAAGTTGAGGTCGGTAGCGGCGCTGATGGGGGTGCCGGTTGACGGCCGCAGCAAGGAGGAAATAGCCCTCGACGTAGCCAATCGAGCCCTGTCCAACTTTGGACAGCAGACGGGCGAGATCATCTACGCCTCTCGAGCTCCCAAGAAGCGCCAGGAGTTGTGGCGCCGGTTGGGAGTGGTGCCGAGGGGCATAGATCGCGAGATCGTCCAGAGCATGCATGCCACCCACATGGGTGCGGACCAGGATGCCGATCACATCCTGACGCAGGCCGTTCGGACCTCCCTGGGGGACGGATGGGGCGGCAGCATGCTCGCTACCGACATCTCCGACATCCTCTTCGGAACCCCCCAACCCATTCTCAGTCAAGCGAACCTCGGTGTCCTCAAGGAAGACCAGGTCAACGTCGTCGTTCATGGCCACGAGCCCACCCTATCCGAGATGATCGTGGTGGCGTCCATGGATCCCGAGCTGATCGCCTACGCCAAGTCCAAGGGGGCGCAGGGGATCAACCTGGCCGGCATCTGCTGCACCGCCAACGAGATTCTGATGCGCCACGGCATTCCGCCCGCGGGCAATTTCCTGGATCAGGAATTGGCAATTTTGACCGGCGTGGTTGACGCTATGGTGGTGGACATCCAGTGCGTCATGCAGGCGCTGGTCCCTCTGTCCGAGCGGTTCCACACCAAGGTGATCACCACCTCGCCCAAGGCGAGGATCGAAGGCGCCACCCACATCCAGTTCAACGAGCACGATGCGCTGGCTATCGCCAAGCTGATCATACGGACCGCGATTGACAACTACCCCAATCGTTCTAAGAAGCCTCACATCCCCAATTACGCCGCCGACCTGGTGGCCGGGTTCTCCCAGGAGTACGTGGAGTACATGC